>CAZXVN010000613.1:0-8928 GCA_964643945.1 uncultured Lentisphaeraceae bacterium
CCCATGCCCGGTCGCGAGCAGATACTCGCCGAACGTCATCGGGAAAAGATCAAGAAACTGGACGCGCCCGACCGGGAAGGAAATGCTTTCCAAGGCGAAATCCAGAAGCGAGCCGGCGGCGGCCACATGCAGCTCCGGCAGCTGCTCGCAGAAGTAGCGCAACGATGCCAAGGCTCGGGGGCATTGCTGGATCTCATCGAAAACCAGAAGGGTTTGGCCCGCGCGGATCGGCTGCCCCAGAAGGATTTCCAGTTCGGTAAGAATCCGCTTCGGGTCCAGATCCGCCTCGAAAACCGACTGCCATTTCCGGCTGTGCTCAAAGTCGATCAGGCGCAGGCCGCCCGGAAAAGACGTGTTGGCGAACTCCCGGAGACACCAGGTTTTCCCGGTCTGTCGCAGTCCCCTCAGGATCAACGGCTTCCGAAGAGGCGAGTTTTTCCACTGTTCCAGCTTCTCAAGAAAAACCCGTTTCATCCCTTTCCCCCTTCCGTTTACGCTTGCTTCTTGCTGAAAAACATACACATCATAACATAAAATTGAGAAATGACAAGGGTGTTTGGCTCTGTTCCGTTGAGAAACACCAAGGGTATTTGGTAGTAGTGGGTCGTATTGCAGGCCATCGGCGAATGCGCGTCCGGGACGTCCGCGCGTACTGAGGCGGCAAAGGCGAAAAGTAGGGCGGGACGTCCCGGACCGCCCTACTTCCGGCGTGGCGTCGGGCGTGGCCTTTTTTTGGCAAGTTTCCGAGTGCGGCACTTCAGTGCCGCTTTCCTGCGATGGACTTCAGTCCATCATCTTTATGGCATAACGGCGTTTCGAGAATGCCCTTGCGGGCACACGAACGGGTTTCCGCTGGATTTCTTTCGTTTGTGACGCCGTCAGGCTTTTCCCGGCCATAATTGCTGGACGGAAACCGCATTGACGCGGCAGGTAAGGCATGGCCTAATACCATCATGGTAAAAACACAGATACAGTTACCGGATGTTCTTTACAGTGAGGCGAAACGGATCGCCAGCGAGCGGGAAATCTCGTTCGCAGAAGTGGTCAGACGCGGAGTCGAGTATGTCACCCGCATCTATCCGCCGCTTGCGAAGGGTGACAAAGACTGGCAACTTCCCAAACCGAGCCGTCTGGGAGCTTTCACCGCGCCTCCGGAAGAGTGGCGCACCTTGGCAAACGAATAAAGAGAAAAAACGTCATGTTGTCGATCGACACGAATATCCTGCTTTTATGCCCAGAATTCCGATTGTCCGGAATATGCGCGGCTTGCCCGGACGCTTCAGCACCACGGGGTGAAAGATCTCGCGACGGTCAACACGCGCGATTTTGTCGGGTTTGGATTCAAACGTGTCTGGAATCCTCTGGCCTGACCGAGCGGCGCTAAGTCTTCCTATGCGCACCCCTATTCTCACCGTGCCTGCCTCGTCCATAACTTCGGCGTTCGGCGTTGGGCGTTCGGGGGGCTTAGTGCCTGCTCGGTGAATCGTCGTAATCGTCCTCGTCCTCGTCCTCGTCCTCGTAATCAGTTCCGTTGGCCCTCCCAAGCGGATTCCGAAAATCGAGGACGAGGACGAGGACGATTCAAACCCCACGGATGAAACCCGTCCGGCCACATCTTAGTCGCTTTCAAAAGCTGGCAGTTTCCGTCACTCTTTCCTTCGCGTCGACACAGGAACTGAATGCGACGATCAGGGAATCCGCTTTGGCATGCAACTCGTGTAGTCAGTCGTGCCGGCGGCGTACCCGCCGAGGGAGAGAAATCTTTTTACTACAGAGAAAGAGAGTTTTAGCTACGGATTTCGCGGAGCGCGCGGAAGGGTTTCTTGGATAGGGTTCAGTGTGGGTTCGCCCAGCAATCCCCTCCGCGCATTCCGCGAAATCCGTAGCTGGCAGTTTTTGTCACCACGAAACAGGCTGGGCAACGCATGACCGCAACTGGGAGGGGAACAAGGAGCTACGGATTTCGCGTCCTTTGCGAAGAAGAAATTCACGTTTCGGCATTTCGTGAGAATTCAGGAGTCAGACCGCCGTATCCGGCACTGAAGGGCACCGCTTTCCAAACTTTTCCTCTTCATTCTGGATTCTGTCTGCTGACTCCTGTATTCTGCCTGAATGGTAAACAAAGGAAAAAGCCAATGACTAAACAGGTGACGATCCGCGCATGCGTTCTTCTGGCCCTTATCCAATCTGCCTCCGCCCAGTATCCGGGCTGGTCGCATGAGGGCTCGCTCTTCATCCTTACGACGCCCGAGGCGGCGGATCTGCCTGCCACAGCCTCAGAGGCGAACTTCCCGCTGCTGGTGCGGCTGAACAAAGCGGCCTTCGATTTCAGCCAGACCAAAGCCAAGGGCGAGGACCTCCGCTTTTCCGCCGCCGGCAAGCCGCTGGCCTATCAGATCGAGGAGTGGGACGCCGCCAAGGGAACAGCCTCTATCTGGGTGAAGATCCCGGTCATCAAGGGCAATGCGCGTCAGGAGATCAAGCTGCACTGGGGCAAGGCCGACGCCGCCGCCGAATCCAACGGCTCCGCCGTGTTCAGCTCCGATAACGGCTATGCCAGCGTCCTGCACATGGACGAGGCGCTCAAGGATGAACTCGGCACCATCAAACCCGTCGACAAGGGCACAACGGCATCCGCCGGCATGGTTGGCGAGGGCCGGCATTTCGAAAGCGGCAAAGGGATCGCGTGCGGCGACAACATCAAGGGCTATCCGTTCAGCAACAAGCCCTTCACCTCCGAAGCCTGGTTCCGGACCGAATCGTTTGGCACCACGGTCTTCTGCTGGGGACGGTATGCCAAGCGCTTCAACGGCAACACCGGGGACGGCAACCTCGTGAACATGACGGCCGGATCGCCTCCCGCTCTCTTGTGGAATTCCGACGGGCCCGGCGGCGCCCACGCCGCCACAGCTCCGGCGCTGGGCCAGTGGTATCACGTGGCCGCCGTCTATTCGAACGGCACCAGCCAGATCTTTGTGAACGGCCGGCTCGACGGCAGCAACTCCGCCGGAATAAACGCGATGTCGCTGATGGACGACATCTACATGGATATCGGTGGCCACCGGAGCTTCGGCTTCGCCGGGGACATCGATGAAGTGCGCGTCTCGCAGGTGGCGCGCTCCGCCGACTGGATGCGCTTGCAGTACGAGAACCAGAAAGCGCGTCAAACACTGGCCGGGTCTTTGGTGCAGCCAGGCAGCGCCTTTTCGGTCGCGCCGTCCGAGATCAAGATTGACGAAGGCAAGAGCCTGACCGTCACCGCCCAGGCCGGGGGTGCCCAGAAGGTCTACTGGATTGTCAAGCGCGACGGGGCGGACACCGTCGTGGCCGTGGACCGTCTCTCGTATACCTTCGATGCGGGGCGCGTGGTGGCGGACACGGATTTCGTGCTGCAGTTCAAGGCGGTGTGTGCCACCGAGGTCAAGACCCGCGACATCGCCGTGAAAATCAAGGAGGCGATTCCCGAGCCGGTGTTCCGCCTGAAGGCGCCCTCCGCCTGGAACGGCAGGGACACGATCGGGGTGGTCCCCGAGATCAGCAACCTCAAGGCGATGAAGGAGAAGGGCGCGGGCAACCTGAAATACGCATGGTCGGTGTCCGGCGGCGCGGTGATCAAGGAAGTTGCACCGGACAGGCTGTTACTCAAACGGTCGCAATGCAACAACAAGATCACGGTCCTGTTGACGCTCAACAACGGCGGCGCGGACAGTGCCGCCTCTGCGTCCATCCAGGTGACCGAGCCTAAGCGGGACGCATGGGTGCAGCGTACGCCGGCCAAGGACGAGCAGCCGGAGGACAACCAGTTCTATGCGCGCGACGACAAGAACGAGGGCACGCTCTTTTACAACGGAACCCTCGACCATACAGCCGATACGGTCTTTCTCAAGCTTTATGCCGACGGCAAACTCATCAAGACAGAAAGCCGGAAACCCGGGGCGGACAAGAACTATGCGCTCACGCTCAAGCTCAAGCCGGGGCTGATCCAATACAACGTCCAGTTCGGCACCAAGTCTGGCGGCGCCGAGAAGATCCTGCGTGCCGTGACCAACCTGGTCTGCGGCGACGCCTACCTCATCGACGGCCAGTCCAATGCCGAAGCCACCGGGCCGAACAACGGCCCGACGGAAGACCCCGTCACGCCCATCAACAACTGGATCCGCAGCTATGGCAACCAGCTCGAAGGGACGACCCGCGGCGGGTGGGGCAACGCCGTCCGGACGCATATCTGGGGGAAGCCCAATTACGGAGACAACCAGATCGGCGCCTGGGGCATGGTGCTCGCCAGCAACCTGGTGGCCAAGTACAAGATCCCGGTCTGCTTCCTCAACGGCGCGTACGGCGGAACCCCGATCTGGCATCACCAGCCGAATCCGACCAACCGCTTCGACACGAGCGGAGCCTTCTACCAGAACCCCTACAAGATTTACGGCGGCCTGCTGACGCGCGTGACCGCGGCCCGGCTGACGCACGGCATCCGCGGCGCGTTCTGGTTCCAGGGCGAAAACGACAGCGGCTCGGGGGCGCCCACCGGCGACTGGAACTACAAATCGTACCAGCAGTATTTCGTCGATATGTCGGCCGCCTGGAAGCAGGATTATCCGAACATCCGGAATTATTACGTCTTCCAGGTCTGGCCGCTGCCCTGCAGCATGGGCCCCAAGGATGACGGGATCCGCGAGGCGCAGCGGACCCTGCCGACGCTCTTTTCCAATTTGCGGACCATGTCCATCGTGGGCGCCGCCAACGAGCATGCCGGCCGCGGGTCGTGTCACTTCGATCTGGAGGGCTACGCGAAGTTCGCGATGTTCATGAGCCCCCTGGTGGAGCAGGACCACTACGGGCTGGTTCCGAAGCAGCCGGTCACCGCGCCGAATCTTAAGCGGGCCTGGTTCACCACTGTTGCCAAGGACGAGATCGCGCTCGACTTCGGCCAGCCCGTGGTTTGGAAAGACGAGGTGAAGCTCTCGTTCAATCTCGATGAAGCCGTTGCGCCGGTCGTCTCGGGCGCGGTCGCCGGGAACGTGCTCACGCTGAAGCTGGCGGCGCCTTCGCATGCGAAGACCGTGACGTATCTGACCGGGCGTGACTGGGACGGGAAGCCCGAGCACCTGCTCTTCGGCGCCAACGGCATCGCCGCGCTCACGTTCTGCGACGTCCCGCTCGCGTCCTCGCCCACGGCTGAGCCGGCGCGCGTGGTTGTGACCAAGTGAATCGTCCCCCGTCTCGGCTACGAACGGGGTCCGATGGTTTTCTCTCGTTTGTAGTGACGCCGTAAGGCGTTTCTCGGCCATAATTGCTGGGGCATCGTGCGCGTGAAACAGAAGAGGGCGGAGTGAAGGTGAAACATGACAGAAGAGAAACTGCAAACGAAAGGGAAATCATAATGAGCAAGCGATTGATGATGGCGGTCCTGTTGGGGTTGTTGTGTGGCGGCGCGGCCTGGGCGGAAGGGCTGAAGGCCGCTTGGGCGCCGGTCCGCCTCCGGTGCGAGTACCTGGTGAATCCGCTCGGCATCGACGCGGAGAAGCCGCGCTTGTCGTGGGTGATAGAGGAGGGAAGTCAGAAGCCGGAAGCCAGAAGCCAGAAACAGGCGGCCTATCAGATTCTGGTGGCGAGTTCGGCCGAACTGCTTAAGCAGGACACAGGCGATCTGTGGGACAGCCAGAAGGTGCTGTCGGAGCAGAGCAGCCAGGTGGAGTATGCCGGCAAGCCGCTGGCGTCGCGGACGCAGTGCCATTGGAAAGTGCGCGTGTGGGTTGCGGCGCTGGACGCTGGAAAACCGAAGCTGGAAAAGGCGGAAGGCTGCGCGTGGAGCCAGCCGGCTTTTTGGGAAATGGGCTTGCTCAAGAACGACGAGTGGACGGCCCAGTGGATCGAAGGGGCGGGATATGTCGAAAAGAAAACCCCTGCGGCGCCGGTAGCCCTCACCCTTCTCAATGCGGTTTACGGGGCGGAGGGAGCCGAGACGAATGTCACCGCCCTTCTTTCCGGCCTGGTGAAGAACCATTGCCTGTCGGTGAAAGTCGACAACACGACGTTCGGCGGCGATCCCTGTTTCGGCAAGGCGAAGCAATTACACGTGGAATATGAACGGGGCGGCAAGCGCCTCAAGAAAACGGTGGAAGAGAATGCCATGCTGGCCATTCCGGATGACGCGGGGGGGGCAGGCGCCGACAGGCTCTATTACCTGCGCAAAACCCTGAAGCTCGCCGACAAACCGGTCGCAAAAGCACGGCTCTTTATCACGGCGCTCGGCCTCTATGAGATGACCCTCAACGGTCAGCGCGTGGGCGACAGCGTCTTCGCTCCGGAATGGACCGATTACCGCAAACGCATCCGCTACCAAGTCTATGACGTGACCGCCCTGCTCAGGAAAGGCGACAACGTGTGTGCCGGCCTGGTCGGCCCGGGATGGTACAGCGGGCATATCGGGCTTGGCGGCTATAAGCACTACGGTCAGATCCCAGCCTTGCTGGCGCAGCTGGAAGTCACTTTTGCCGACGGCACCCTGGAGCGCGTGGTCACCGATGCTTCGTGGAAAGTCGCAGGCAGCCCCATCCTGGCCTCTGATTTCATGAAGGGCGAGAACTACGATGCGCGCCTCGAGGTGAAGGGCTGGAACGCGCCGGGCACCGATGACAGCGCCTGGATGACGGCCACCGCCCGCGAAGAGGTGCCCAGGCCCCTGCAGAGCCAGGTGATGGAGCCCGTGCGCAAGATCTGCGAGCTTCAGGCAAAAGCAGTCACAGAGCCCAAGCCCGGCTGCTGGACGTTCGACCTTGGCCAGAACCTGGTCGGCTATGCCCGCCTGAAAGTGTCCGCGCCCGCCGGCACCCGGCTGACCCTGCGTCACGCCGAGATCTTGAATCCCGACGGCACGATTTATACGAAAAACCTGCGCAGTGCGGTGTCGGTCGACACCTATACCTGCAAGGGCGGCGGCGCTGAGATTTTCCAGCCGCATTTTACTTTCCACGGGTTCCGCTATGTGGAGCTCACGGGCGTCACCGGGAAGCCGGCGCCCGATACGCTCACCGGGATTGTGACCGCCTCCGACACGCCGCGCGCCGGCGAGTTCGCCTGCTCCGACCCGCGCATTAACCAGCTCTATTCCAACATCTGCTGGGGCCAGCGCGGCAATTACCTGAGCATCCCCACCGACTGCCCGCAGCGCGACGAGCGGCTTGGCTGGATGGGTGACGCCCAGGTGTTTGTCCGCACGGCAACCTATAACGCCGATGTGGCCGCCTTCTTCACCAAGTGGCTGGTCGATGTGGACGACGCCCAGCGCAACGGGGCCTTCACCGATATCAGCCCCGGCACCGGCTGTGGCGAGGGCACCCCTGCGTGGGCGGATGCCGGCGTGATCTGCCCGTGGACCCTCTACCACGTTTATGGCGATGTCCGCCTGCTCGAAAAGCACTACCCGGCCATGGCGAGCTGGATCGAATGGTGCCGCGCTCACAGCACCGGCTTGATCCGGAACAAAGACCGCGGCGGGGATTACGGCGACTGGCTCTCCATCGGCGCCGACACGCCGAAGGACCTGATCGGCACGGCCTACTTCGCCTACTCCACCCGGCTGGTCGCGCAAGCGGCCAAGGCGCTCGGCAAAGCCGACGACGCCGCAAAATACGAACAACTCTTTCAGGAGATCAAGGCGGCGTTCAACACGAAATACGTCGCCGCCGACGGCCGCATTCAGGGCAACACCCAGTGCGGTTACGTCATGGCGCTCAAATTCGACCTGCTGTCCGACGACCTGCGCGCCCAGGCCGTGCGCTATCTTGTGGAAGACATCACGGCCAAGCAGGACCACCTCTCGACCGGCTTTGTCGGCGTGAGCTATCTCCTGCCTGTGCTGACCCAGGCGGGCAAGCTCGACACGGTCTTCAAGCTGTTCCTGCAGGACACCTTCCCGTCCTGGCTGTTTTCCGTGAAGCACGGCGCCACGACCATCTGGGAGCGGTGGGACGGCTGGACACCTGATAAAGGGTTCCAAGATCCGGGCATGAACTCCTTCAACCACTACTCGCTCGGCTCCTGCGGCGAGTGGATGTTCTCCTCGCTGGCAGGCATTGACACCGATGGCCCCGGCTTCAGAAAACTCGTGATCCGCCCGACACCCGGCGCAGGAATCACCTGGGTCAAGGCCAGCTATGAGTCGATCAACGGCCGCATCGCGAGCAGCTGGAGACTTGAAACTGGAAGCTTGAAACTGGAGGTGACGATTCCTGCCAACACCACCGCGACCGTGTATGTCCCGGCCGCGGACGCCGCCGGAGTGACCGAGTCCGGCAAACCCGCGGCGCAGGCGGCAGGCGTAAGATTTCTGCGCGTGGAAAACGGCGCGGCGGTGTATGCAGTCGGTTCGGGGCAATACCGGTTCGCTTCCGCCTTGAACAAGCAACCCCCAAGTGGCTAGAAGAGTCCCAGGTGACCGGTGCGGGAGAAGGCGTTGAAAAGAAGGATGGCTCATATCGGGCTGGGGCTGGCCGTGTTGGCTGCCGCCGGGCTACCTGCTTGGGCGAGTCCGCCTTGGTACATCCGGTCCTGGCAGTCCGACGCGGGGCTGCCGGACAATACGGTGGTGGCGATCGGGCAGACGCCCGACGGATTCCTGTGGGTGGCCGCGCAGACGGGCCTGGTGCGTTTCGACGGCGTGGAGTTCCGGCAAGTGCCGGTTCCGGTGGACGGCATGCCCGCAGGCCTTGTCCACGCCTTGTTAGTCGACCGGCGCGGCCGCTTGTGGGTCGCGAAGGAATGCGGGGCCTTGGTCTGCGTGGACCAAGGGCGGCCGACGACGGTGATTGCCCCTGACCACGGGCGGACGGACCGGCGGGTGCGGATGCTGGTGGAGGACGCCGAAGGCGCGGTGTGGGTGTTGTATGTCGGCGGCGATGTGCTGCGCATTCACGAGGGCCGGAT
>CAZXVN010000614.1:0-3314 GCA_964643945.1 uncultured Lentisphaeraceae bacterium
TGCTGTCTGACGAAGGCAAACACTTCGTGTTCCGCATGGTGCGCGATGGCTTCGCCCTGCGCACGGACGTGGAGGTCGGCCGCGAATTTGCAGACCGTTTCGAAGTCCCACATGGATTGTCCGAGGGCGAAAAGATTGTGACAGCAGGCGCGTTCGTTCTCAAGTCCGATGTCCTGCGGGCCAAAATGGGAGCAGGCTGCGCCGATTGATGCCCCGTATCCCTTTCTTTACAAAAGGAACCCTCTTATGTTGAATCATTTCATCAAGTTCGTTCTGACGCAGCGGCTCATGGTCATCATGGCCACCGCCGCCGTGTCGGTGGCAGGTGTGGTCGCCTGGAGGATGCTGCCCATCGACGCCTTCCCGGACGTCACCAACGTGCAGGTCATGGTGCTGGCTGAAGCGCCGGGGCTCGCCTCGGTCGATGTCGAACAGCGGGTCACGTTTCCCATCGAGAAGTCGCTGCAGGGGTTGCCCAAAGTCCGCCAGGTGCGCTCCATGTCCAAAGCCGGCTTCTCGCAGGTCATCGTGGTGTTCGAGGACGACGTCGACACGTACTTCGCGCGGCAGCTGGTCTTCGAGCGGCTCCAGGCCGCAAAGGAGCAGCTCCCCGCCGGGGTCGAGCCGGAAATGGGGCCGATCAGCACGGGGCTCGGCGAGATCTATCAGTACACGCTGGAAAGCGACAGCCGTTCGCCCATGGAACTGCGCACCATCCAGGATTGGCTGGTCTCGCCGCAACTGCGCTCGATTACCGGGGTGAACGAGGTCAACAGCTTCGGCGGGTTCGTCAAGCAGTATCACGTGCTGGTCGATCCCGCGCGTCTGCTGAAGTACAAACTCACGTTGCCGGACGTGCTTGCGGGGATCGAGAGGAACAACGCCAATTCCGGCGGCAGTTTCCTCACGCGGGGATGGGAACAGTCGTATGTCCGAGGGGTCGGCCTGTTTCAGGACATTTCCGATATCGAAAACGTGGTGCTCCACGCGAAGGACGGCACGCCCGTCTATATTAAGAACGTGGCGGAAGTGAAGGTCGGCCCCCAGACGCGGCAGGGCGCGGTCTCCAAGGACGGCAAGGGCGAGACCGTCGCGGGCATGGTGATCATGCTGCGCGGGGCCAATTCCAAGCTGGTCGTGGACAGCGTTAAAAAGGCGATCCCGGCCATTCAGACCAGCCTTCCGAAGGACGTTCACATCAAGCCCTTCTATGACCGCACATCACTCATTCAGGCCTGTATCAAGACCGTCACCGACGCGCTGATGCAGGGGGGCGTCTTCGTGGTGCTTGTGCTGTTCATGTTCTTGGGCAACGCTCGGGGCGCGATCATTGTGGCCCTTGCGCTGCCTTTCACGGCCTTCATCACCTTCATCCTGATGGGCTGGCATGGCGTGACCGCCAACCTCATGAGTTTGGGCGGACTCGCCCTCGCCCTCGGCATGGTGGTCGATGCGTCCATCGTGGTCACGGAGAACATCGCCCGGCTCCTGTCAGAGCGGGCCAACCAGAAAGTCCTTAAGGGGACGATCGTTTACGAGGCGATTGTCGAAGTCGCCCGGCCTATCGTCTTCGCGATCCTGATCATCATCGTGGTTCTGCTGCCCCTCTTCACGCTGGAGCAAATGGAGGGCAAGATGTTCAAGCCGTTGGCGACCACGATGTGCTTTGCCATGACCGGGTCGCTGGTGGCCGCGCTCACCATCACGCCGGTGCTGTGCGTGCTGTTTCTGAAGGGGCAGAAGACGACGCGCGACAACTTCAGCATCCGCGTCCTGAAGGCCGTCTACTTGCCGGTACTCGCGCTGGCGCTGCGCTTCAGGTGGGCCACGGTCATGGTCGCGGTCACGTTATTTGTCGGGACGATGTTCCTCGTGCCGAGGCTCGGAACGGAATTCCTGCCGCAGCTCAACGAAGGCGCGCTCGCGATCAACTGCGTGCGCCTGCCGTCCGCCTCGCTGGACGGGTCGGTCGCCGTCGGCACCGTCATGGAGCGCCGTATTCTCAAATTCCCCGAGGTTGAGACCGTCGTAACAAAAACCGGACGCGCCGAGATTTCGGAAGACCCCATGGGCCCCGAGCAGAACGACTTCGTCATCATGCTGCACCCCGAGAAGGAGTGGAAGACGGGCCGGACCAAAGAAGACTTGGTCGCCGCCCTTAAGCAGGATCTAGCGGCGATTCCCGGCGTGCGGCTCTCCTTCTCGCAGCCGATCGCGCTGCGCGTCAACGAGCTGATCTCCGGCGTCAAGAGCGACCTCGCCGTGAAGGTGTACGGTCCTGACCTGGACGTGCTCAAGCCCCAGGCGGACAAGATCGCCTCTGTCATGGGCGGCATCCGCGGCGCCGAGGACGTCAAGGTCGAGCAGGTCTCCGGCGCGGCGCAGATCGAGATCGTCGTGGACCGCAAGGCCATCGCACGCTACAAGATCGATCTCGCCGACATCAACGACCTGATTGAAACCGCGGTCGGCGGCAAGGTCGCGACGACGATGATCGAAGGCCAGATGCGTTTCGCCGTGCTCGTCCGGTTCCCTGAGCGTACCCGCAATGACATCCCGGCGTTGGGCCACCTGCTGGTGAACGCGCCGGACGGCACGCGGATTCCGCTCTCCCGGCTGGCCAATATCTTGGAGACGGAAAGCCCCGCTCAGGTGAGCCGCGAGAAAGGCATGCGCCGCGTGGTCGTC
The DNA here is from genome assembly GCA_964643945.1 of uncultured Lentisphaeraceae bacterium. Taxonomy (GTDB): domain Bacteria; phylum Verrucomicrobiota; class Kiritimatiellia; order RFP12; family UBA1067; genus JAHFSX01. The sequence continues at coordinate 2,689 of CAZXVN010000614.1, forward strand.
GAGTGCAACATCCGGGGACGGGACATGGGCAGCTTCGTGGCTGAGACGCAACAGGAGTTGCAAGCGCTCACGCAGAAGCTGCCGACCGGGTACTTTCTCGAATACGGCGGGCAGTTCGAGAACCAGCAGCGTGCCATGAAGCGGCTGGGGGTGGTCGTGCCGGTCTCGATCCTGCTCATTTTCCTGATGCTGTTCTCGGCCCTCGGCTCGGTTCGGAGCGCTTTTCTGGTGATCGTGAACCTGCCGTTCGCGCTGGTGGGCGGCATCCTCACCATGGTTGCGCTCAAGATCAACCTGAGCGTCTCCACGGCGATCGGCTTCATCGTGCTGTTCGGTACCGCGGTAGAGAACGGCGTGATGCTAGTAACTTTTTTCAATCAGCTCCGGCAGGAAGGACTAAGTACGGCGGACGCCGTACACAAAGGGTGTGAACTGCGTCTAAGGCCTCTCATGATGACTACGCTGACGACCTTGCTGGGGCTTTTGCCGATGATCTACGCGACGGGCAGCGGATCGGAAATCCAGCGCCCTCTGGCCGCCGTCATTCTGGAGATCGGAAGAGCACACGTCTGAACTCCAGTCACCGGCTATGATCTCGTATGCCGTCTTCTGCTTGAAAAAAAAAA
>CAZXVN010000615.1:0-12660 GCA_964643945.1 uncultured Lentisphaeraceae bacterium
AACGCCGAACGCCGAACATCGAACGCCGAACATCGAACGCCGAACGTTGAAGTAGGCGACAAGGCCGGGCGGCTGGTTCGGCGCGTGTTGATCGGCGCGTGTGTGGTGGCCTTGCCGGCTGCGGCGCTCGCGGCCCCGCCTGACCCGACCACGGCTTATATCGACACCCAGTACACCTACAACCTCGGGCCGACCGGCGCGCGCGGCTGGATCTACAACAGCGGCAACGAGTGGGTGTTCGCCCCCGAAGGGCTGACGTATGAGAGCCGCCAGATCCTGATCACAACCGTGGCTGCGGGCACACCCGCCGCAGGCGTCCTGCAGGTCAACGACGTGATCCTGGGGCTCGGCTCCGCCCTGTTCACCAACGACCCCCGCAAGGCCTTCGGCCGGGCCATCGGCGCCGCGGAGGCCAGCGACGGCCAGCTCAGGCTCAAGGTCTGGCGCGGCGGGGTCACCAACGACAACGTCACGCTCACCCTGCCGGTGCTGGGCGCCTACAGCGCCACCGCGCCTTACAACTGCCCCAAGAGTGCACTGATCCTCTCGAACGCCTGCACGTTCATGGAGAGCCGGGCGTTCAACGGCAGCACCGAGGGCAACGCGGTCTTCGGCCTGGCGCTGCTGGCTGCCGGCCGGACGCAGGACCTGGCCAAGGTGCAGGCCTACGCCCGCTCCATCGCAAACAATTACACCAACCTCACCATCCCGGTGAACGCCATGGTCTCGTGGCCCAGGGGCTACAGCTCCACCTTCCTGAGCGAGTATTACCTGGTGACCAACGACGCGGCGGTGCTGCCCGCCATCCGGGAGCTGTCCACCAAGGGCGCCATGGGCGCGAGCTGGGTCGGCACCTACGGCCACGGCATGGCCTGGCCGCGGCTCGACGGCACCTCCACCCACGGCAACGTCCCGCCGTACGGGGCGCTGAACCAGGCGGGTCTGATGGTCAGCATCGGGATCGCCTTGGGCGAGAAGTGCGGGGCCACGAACGCGGCCATATCCGAAGCCCTCGGCATGTCGCGGCGGTATTTCGGCTACTTCGCGGGTAAAGGCGCGGTGCCGTACGGCGAGTCGCCGCCGGAAGAGTTCAACGACGACAACGGGAAGAGCGGGGAGGCGGCGCTGCTGCTGGCGCTGCAGGGCCAGGCGGACATGAGTCCGCAGGTCCGCTTCTTCTCCAAGTCGTGCACGGCCGCCTACTCCGTGCGCGAATTCGGCCACTGCGGCCCGTTCTGGGCCAAGCTCTGGCAGCCGATGGCCGTCAACCTCGGCGGGACCAACGCGCTGGCCGCGTACTTCAAGGAGATCGAGTGGGAGCTTGACCTGTCGCGCCGGCCGGACGGCTCCTTCGTCACGTTCGGGACCGTGGGCAACGACGGCGGCCTGGACGCCAACAGCGGCACGGCGGAATACATCCTGACGTATGCGCTGCCGCTGAAGAAGATCTATCTCACGGGCAAGGACTCGGGCACGAACAACTGGATCGGCGCCGGCGATGTGAGCGAAGCCATCGAGGCCGGCAAGTGCGACCTCATATTTGACATGAAGAGCTGGATGACCAACCAGTTGGTCAACGCGCTGTCAAGCTGGTCGCCGCAGACGCGGCGGTATGCCTCGGAAGAGCTGGCCTCGCGGAGCAATGCGGTCTCCCTGGTGCCCGGCCTGATGGAGATGGCCGAGGGCACCAACGTCTATCTGCGCATGGGCGCGGTCAAGACGCTGACGAACATCGGCGACACGCGCGCGGTGCCCGTGCTGCTCCGCAGGCTCAAGGACAGCGACTATTTTGTGCGATATCTCGCGGCCGGTGGTTGGACATCGTCAAGCGGGATGCTGACCAAGGATCCTGTCCGGTCGCTGTACACCACCAACCTGCTGCAAATAATCATCGACAATGCCAAGCCTCAGACCCCGGTCGAGTGGGATGACCCGTGCCAGATCGCCCAGTCTTGGCTGGCCGGGGCCGTGTTTGGAGAGAACCTGAAAAACCATGGCGTCGAAGGCATCGACACGAACCTGCTTTACACGGCCATCACCAACTGGCTAGGAGGGAACGCGGGCGGAATCGTGCAAGGATTTTTGAACACGGCGCTGCGGACCAACGATGTGGTCGCGCTGGCGCCGTTTATCACCCGGAGGATCATGATCGGCAACGGGCTCGGCTACGAGGGCGGGCCGTACATCAACCTGCTGGCGAAATATGACTATGACGACGGCATCGCGGCGGGCATGCTCTTCGACCGCACCTTCTGCGGGCGCAGTGCGAACGGAAGCCCGGACACGGTGGCGGGGTATGGCGCCGCAGCCCGCGCCACGTTGCCAAAATTTTATTACTGGAACACCCATGCCTCCGGCCTGGCACTCGAGAACGTCGCTAATGGCTGGCTCGACACAGTCATCAGCACGATACAGAACGACACGAGCTCGCCGCGGACGCTGCGCAGCTTCAAGACAATAACCTCCGCCTCGGCCACACCCGCCACGCTCACCCTGCCAACAGCCACGGTCAGCCTGCGCTCTTCCGGCACGACCATCACCGGGGACGAGCTGGCCTATTCGTGGATCAAGGCCCAGGGGCCCGGGGAGGTGACCTTCAGCGCGAACAGCACGCCGTCCAGCTCCAACGCCGTCGCCACGTTCAGCATGCCCGGCGTCTATGTCATCCGGGCTGCAATCTCCGACAACTTCCTCGGCGACGGCACCAACTGCTTCGGCGCGGTCTTCTCCAACCTCGTCATCACGGTCTCCGACACCACCAATGCGGCACCCGTGGCGCAGAACCAGAGCCTGGCCACGCCGCTCAACACGGCCAAGGCCGTGACCCTCGCGGCCACGGACGCCAACGGTGGCACGCTGGCCTACAGCATCGCGGCCTCGCCCGCACATGGCGCGCTCTCCGGTACGGCGCCCGGCGTCACGTACACGCCCGCGACCGGCTACGCGGGGCCGGACAGCTTCACCTTCACGGCCAATGACGGAGTGGCCACTTCCGCTACGGCCACGGTGACCATCGACGTGGGCGAAAGCGGCAACCGGCGCCCGGTTGCGGACAACCAGGCGCTCACGACAGCGGAGGACACGGCCCAGGCGATCACCCTGACCGGGAGCGATCCGGACGGCAACGCGCTGACCTATACGGTCGTGAGCCTGCCGGCGCACGGCACGCTCTCCGGCACACCCCCGAATGTGACCTTCACACCTGCGGCGAACTATCCGGCGAGTTACTTCAACGGGGCGGACAGCTTCACATTCGCGGTGAGCGACGCCTCCCTGACGAGCGCGGTGGCGACGGTGAGCCTCACGGTGACGCCGGTAGAAGACACGCCGACGGCGAACGCGCAGACCGTGGTCATGCCCGAGGATGCGAGCGGGCAGACCATCACCCTTTCGGGAGCAGACCCCGAAGGATATCCGCTGACGTATGCGGTCACGGCCTATCCGGCCCTGGGAACGATCCGGGGCGCCCCGCCGGATCTGACCTACACGCCGCCCGTAAACTTCTTCGGCACCAACACCCTGACGTTCACGGTGACCGATGTCGGCGGACTCGTCTCATCCGCCGCGCCGGTCTCCCTCATCGTCACGAATGTGAATGACGCGCCGAAGGCGCTGAACCGCAGCCTGCCGGTGACGAACAACACGCCGACGGCCATTCTGCTGGACGGCAGCGACATCGAGGGGGACGCGCTGACCTACACCGTGCTGACCCAGCCCGCGCACGGCACGCTGGCCGGCACGGCGCCGGACGTCATCTACACGCCGTCCACGAACTTCAACCGCACCGACACCTTCACCTTCAAGGTCAACGACGGCAAGGTTGACTCCTCGAACATCGCGACCGTGTATCTGAGCGTCGGCACGGTGAGCAACGGGCTCTATTCCGAGTTCTTCCAAAGCCCGGTGGGTTTGAATCCCTTCCCTGACATGGCCAACCTGGTGCCGGACGCAACGCGGATTGACGCGGATACGCGCATTGAATACTCGGAATTCCCGACGGACTATATGTATAATTTCTCGGCGCGGCTCATGGGGTATATCTATATCCCCACCGCCGGCAGTTACGGGTGGGTGAACAGTTGCGACGACAAAGCCAAAATCTTTATCGACGAGGAGGAGTTGGTCATTACGGTTCCCGCCTGGGGGATGACCGCTTCGCGGCAGTTGACGGCGGGCTATCATGGAATCAGGGTGGAGTACGTCCAGTATGGCGGCGACAAATACATCCACATTAACGGGCCCAATCAACCCCTCGTCCATTGGGTCGGCGATTCCACCCCGGTCGCGCCGACCGGCCTAAAAGCCACGCCGGGCAACACGATGATCAAGCTGGCGTGGACCGCGGTGGGCAGTGCGGCCAGCTACAATGTGAAGCGAGCCAACCTTTCCGGCGGGCCCTACACGACGGTCGCCACCCACGTCACGGACGCCAGCTACATCGACAGCGGGCTGGTCAACGACACACCCTACTACTACGTCGTCTCCTCCGTCGGCATCAGCGGCGAAGGCGTTGATTCCGCCGAGGTCGCCGTGACGCCGCTGGCGAGCGCGTCGCTCGTGACCTTTGAGGAAGGCAACCTGGATGTGAATTACTTGGCTAATCCGACCGGGACGGAGATTCAGAATAACGGCATGCTGGTGCGGGCCTATCACTTTGGCACCGGGCTCACAGATGTTACCGTTCATGGGGTGTTGTTTATGGCCGGCGGTTTGCCGGGCAGTTTCACCGACACCGCCATGTCCGGCGCCTGGGGAGCCGGATATGGCACGTGGAACGGCAATTGGAGCTTAAACTCCCTGACCGATCCCGCCTACCGGCAATTGTTAACGTCCATGCTGATGACCTTTTCCGGTGCGACCATCACGATCAGCGGGCTGACCGCAGGCCACACCTACAGGCTGCAACTCATCAGCAACAATCCCCGTTACGCGCAGATCGCTGTGGAAGGCAGCAGCTATACGCTGAGCGGCGGAGACAACGCTAATCCTGTTATGCTGACCGCCACCTGGATCGCAGGCGACACTACGCTCAACGTGAGCGTGCTGAACGACAACATGCATTTCAACGGCTACGTACTGCATGACGTGACGCTGTCCGCGAACCAGGCTCCCGTGATCAGCGAAGGGACTGCGACGGCTGTTACCATGAGCGAGGATGGAAATCCCACGCCGTTCAGCCTCACCCTGAGCGCCACCGACGCCGACAGCGACACGCTTACCTGGTCGGTGAGCGCGCCCGCCGCGCATGGCACGGCGACGGCCAGCGGCACCGGAACGAGCAAGGCGATCGGTTACACGCCAAACGCCGACTACAGCGGGCCGGACACGTTCACGGTACGGGTCAGCGACGGCAACGGCGGCACGGATATGATCGCGGTGAACGTCACCGTCGAGCCGGTCAATGACGCGCCTGTGGCCAAATTACTTGCTGAGGACTTCGAACACGAGTGGGCCGACAACGCGTTGGCCAACACGACCAACAACTGGGTCTCGCTGGGCTCCGGCGACCTGTCGAGCATCACGAACCCCGCGGCCGGGTACGGCTGCCTTGCGGGCGGCGTCACCTTCCCGCTCCCTTACGACCATAAGGCCATGAAGCGCCTTCTCGCGCTCAATACCCAGGCCGGCACGCTGATGACCCCGGACACGCGGGCGGCCTTCACCAACGCAAGCGTGTATGTCGATATGATGGTAAAATTCGTGATCAATGACTCCCTCCCGCCGGCGCCGTCGGGCAACGCCGAGGTCAAGGCGGCGGTGTGCATCAAGGCGGAGGGTGGAGTCACCAACCTGTTCGTGTTCCACGGGCAGAAGGCGGGAGAGGTTTTCGGTGCCCCGGTCTGGACGGCGGTCTCGAACAAGGTCGCGGCGGGAGTCTGGCAGCGGCTGACCGTCGTGCTCGACGCGACAGCGCAAGGCGGCGGCGCCGAGGCGTTCCGAGTGCTCATCAACGGACAGGCGCTGACCTCGGCCAGTGCTTACGGCGACGACTGGAAGACAGCCGCCTTCACGAGCCCGTACACGCCCGGGGGCGGCGCGTGGTTCCTCTCCGCCGCGCGGCGCGGGGCCACGAACGGCACAAGCCCCGGCACGGTCGACGGCGTGGCCTTCCAGGGCACGGGCCTCATCGACGATTTGGTCGTGACCTACGACGAGCCGAGCTTCGTTTACGGGACGGTCTTCATGCTCACGATGTCGGAGGGAAAGTCAGTGGGCAATGGGCTATAAACAGAGTGGACAAAAGGAACGCAAATTATAGTATCATGTCGAAAAAACAAGGGGGGCAGATGAAGGTGCGGAAGAGCAGCCGAGGGGGAATGGCGGGTTTAACTTTCGGGTTGTGCGTGTTGGCGCAGGCGAGTGTTTCTGCCTGGACGCCTTCGGTTATAGAGCTTGACGCGGCTATAAGTACGGGTGACTTCAGCGGGTATGTGTCCGGCAGTTCTGAATGGCTGAGCCGGAAGGTGCCAGCGGAAACCAACCGGATATCGGCGCCCGCCCTGAAGGCTCTGCTCGCGGAGCCGGCCGTGAACGCGGTGCTGTGCCAGAGGCAGCTCATCGCAAAGGCCGGCGCCGCCAACATCGGGGCCTTTGCGAAGGCCGGTCCTGACAACAAGGCGTTTCTGTCCTGGCTCCTGCGCGACACGAAGGCGACCGAGCTGTTTCTGGAGGCTGCGACGCCGACCGGGCTCAAGGCCCGCGAGGAGGGCGCGTGGACGCTTCCCGCCGACGCCTTGGAAATATGGAAGAAAATCTATACGGCCGATCCTGAGTCGCGGCAGGGCCTCTACCTGAAGCTGGCCATGGGCACCGCGCTCTGCCCGCCGGGCAAAAACGGCCGCGGAGCGGGCGGGGTGGAGCCGCCGGTCGATCCGCTCATCCGGTACACGTATTTCAAGAAGGCGCACAAGAACAGGGAGCTGGCGGCGAGCTTCGACGTGCTCAACGCCTGGGAATATTCGAAGGCCGTCTCGTCGCACGCGTCCGACGCCGACCTGACCTGGGGCCGCGAGATGATCAACACCTACCGCCCGGATTTATTGACTGGCGAAATGGTCGTCAACATCACGGGCCAGGTGTGGCGCCGGAATTCGCCCGTGCCCTACACCAACATGCCGACCGTCCTGCAGGGCGGCGGCAAATGCGGCCCCCGGTCGTCGTTCGCCGTCTTCATCTGCCAGGCTTTCGGCATCCCGGCCATCGGCGTGGCGCAGCCGGCGCACGCGTGTGTGGCATGGCGCGGGACCGACGGCGTCTGGCAGGTCGGCTATGGCAAGGGCTGGGCGGCCTCAAGGCTGGACGGGCTGACAGGCCCCGACTTTGTCGAGGGCAGCCTGGCGCGGTCGCGTGCGGCGCAGTTCTCGCAGGTCGAGCACCTGCGCTGGCTGGCCGCGGCCCTGGCGTCCCACGGACAGACGGGCGCGGTCATGACGATCGCCAAGAAGATTGCGCAGGAGGCACCGGCCGTCAAGACCGATATGAACGCGTCGCTGAATCCCGAAGAGGCCAACGCCGATCCCGGCGTGGAAGCCGCGAAAGCCGGAAAGGTGACGGCGAAGAAGGACTCGAGTTCCGCCTCGGCGAACGGCGTGTTCAAGCCGGTCAACGGCGTCATCCATGTGGACGCCGCCGCCTTTTCAAAGCAGGAGGGACAAACGATGTTCGGCGGGCCGAGCCTCATCGTTCAGGAGTGCCACACGGGCGGCAAGCAGATCTATTTCCCGCAGCAACTGAACTTCGGCTGGACGGAATACCGCGTGGAGGCGCCAGCCGCCGGGAAGTATGAACTGACCATGAAGACTGCGTCCATCAACGACGGACAAATTCTTCAGGTGGGCTCTGACGCCTTCAACGCGGTCGCCCTGGCGAAGGTTCCTATGAGCCATGGCCTGTGGGCCACGACCCCGCCCGTGGACGTGAAGCTGGTCCAGGGCGTCCAGGCCGTCCGGATCACGGTGGTTCCCGGCCAGCGCGGCGTCGCGATACATTCGTTTGAGCTGAGGCAGAAAGAAAAGGGCGGCGGATTATGAAGAGACTCGCAGCGTGTTTTGCGGCAGCGATTTTAGCGTCGGTCGTGCGGGCTGTTGAGCCGTCATTTTTCCTGCGCGGGGGCGACCGCGTGGTGTTTCTCGGCGACAGCATTACCGAGCAGAAGCTCTATACCACCTACATTGAGGCCTACACCGTGACCCGCTTCCCCAAGGAGACGTTCAACTTTTGGAACTCCGGCTGGGGCGGCGACACCGCCTGGCTGCGCATGCGGTCGTTTCCCGACGAGAAAGCGCTGTTCGCCGCCGAGGGCGAGGCGCAGCAGAAACTCATCGAGGCCGCCGTGGATGGCCCCCTGAAGCGCGACGTGATTTCCTTCAAGCCGACAGTGGTCCTGATTAACTTCGGCATGAACGACCACAATTACGAGGCCTTCCGAGAGGACATCTTCAAGGCCTATGTCCGCAGCCAGGCGCACTTGGTGAAGTCGCTGTCTACGAACGGCTCGCGCGTGGCGCTGCTGACGCCGCAACCGCTGGAGCCCCGCAGCGGCGACCCTTCCTGCGACGCGCGCAACAAGGCGCTCCGCCGGTTCGCTGGCGGACTTAAGGAACTCGCCGCCAAAGAGGGCGCGACCTTCGTGAATCAGTTCGATCCCTACATGGCAATCATGCGGCGCGCGCATGCCCTTGACGCGGGCGCCTGCATCGGCGGCGGGGACGAGATCCACCCCGGTCCCGCCGGCCACACGCTCATGGCCGCGATGATCCTGAAGCAACTGAACGCGCCGGCGCTTGTCTCCAGCGTGGAACTCGACGTCTCCGGCGGCCAAGGCGCCAAGCTGGTGAACGCGTCGAGGTGCGTGGTGTCGAAGATCACGGGCGACAAGACCGTGATCAGCTTCGACCGCGCGGATGAATGCCTGCCCATGCCCATGGACGTCCGGGCGTCGGACGCCTTGAGGCTGATGCCGGTGCTGGACGAGCTGAACCGCTATGAGCTGAAAGTGACCGGCATCGCGGAAGAACGCTACGACATTCTGATCGACGGCGAATTCGCAACGACCGCCACCCGCGAGGAGTTGGCCAAGGGTTGGAACCTGGCAATCACGGCCGGCCCTATTACGCGGCAGGCCCAGGAGGTGCTGGCGCTCATCGTCAAAAAGAACCTGGCGGTCCAGACCCTTTGGGAGGCCAACATCCGGCCATGGATGAAAAAGGAGCGGCCCGCGTTGCAGCAAAAGGTCGCCGAGGCCGAAGCGCTGATTACCGCGGCCTGCCAGACCAAGCCGCACCGTTTCGAGCTGAAGCCGGCTGAATAGATCAGATACAAACGCAACAAAAACCAACCAACCCAAGGAGTCAAAATGAGAACCGTCCAATTCGTACGCAGCACTGTGAAGCTATTGACAGCGACAACCCTTGTCGGGATGTCGGGCACGGTCTTTGCTGAAGAAAAGGCCGAGCCGAAAGCAGAGGTTGTCTGGAAACAGATCGGAGAGGCTTCCGGCGTCGTCGGCATGGCGGCGGTCGGCAAGGAACTCTTTGCAATCACGTCGGGCAAAAAACTCCAAGTGTGCGATCCGTCCGTATCGCCGGTGGTCTGGAAAGAGATCGGCGCCGGACCCGGCGGCAATGTCGTGGCCATGGGCGTGTCGGACGGTAAGCTTTTCGCCTCGACAGACGCGCGTTCCGCCGGACGGCTTGCCGTGCGCGATGCGGTTACTACCGAAGCTGCCTGGCAAGATCAGGGTCATGCCTGGTGCTTGGTGGGCATGGCCGGCGCGCCCGGCAAGATGTATGCCATCGTTGACACCAAAGAGCTGGGCTCCGAGGCGACCATCATGGTGCGCGAAAACGCGGGTGCCGCCAACGCCAGTGCGGGCAAGGGCCTCGACGGCATTCCGTGGACCGGCGTTGACCGCCGTCCGCCGGTGGGCGCGCTGGCGATGACGGAGTCGGGCGGCAAATACTATGTCGCCACCAAGGAGGACGCGCTGTTCGTTGGCGATCCGACCAAACCGGAAGTCCAATGGAAGCAGATCGGCGATGCTGCGGGCGTCACGATCTTGGCGGGAGCCGACGGCAAGGTATTCGCCGCGACCAAAAGCGGCAAGCTCCTGATGTGCGAACCCACTGCAGCCAAATAGGTGACGTTTAATGAATCAGGCAAGCCCGCCCGCCGAGCGGGAATAAACGAAGGGGATAACTTTTACCGCAAAAAACAAAGAACACAGAGAAAGAGAAGCCGGACGCGCGACCGCTGGGAAAGAAGTTGATTTTTGAATCCGCTAAAAAAGTCGGCGGACGACGCGGAGGTCGTCCCTCCAGTGCGGTAAAGAACGGTTTTTTCAGGTTTTGGAGGGCCGGGCTCTGCCCCGGCCGCATGGGGCATTCTTTTTCAGCGGATTCGTTCTTTGTGCTCTTTGCGTTCTGTGTGGTAAAAAACTTGAAGTTATCGACAAGGAACCCAACCAACATGAGAGATAAGACAATCAGATTCTACGCGGCCATCGCGCTGCTGACGGGATGTCACGCAACTTCCGCAGCCGCCGCCGGAACGCCGGCGGGGTCAACCATGATCACCATGGACTATGCCAAATATCTGGCGCCCATCGACCTGCACTTCACCAAGCCGACCCAGCCGATCGAAGGCATTCCGCTGGGCAACGGCAGGATGGGGTCCCTGGTCTGGATCGGCGGCTCGGGTTCCAAGCTGCAGTTCAATTTTGGTCGGTCGGATGTCTTCTACCGGGGCAGCGCCACCTCCTATTGGGGCAACAAGAGCCGTACCGACGGCAACTCCAAGATCGGGAATGTCGATATCGGTTTTCAAGGAACCCCCTTTGCCGGCACCTGCAATCAGGACCTGCACGCGTATGACGGCTACGAGAGCATCCAGGGCACCGACGTCAGCGTGCGCATCGTCCCGTGGCGGGCCCGCGACGTGTTCGCCATCGAAATCACCGACAACCGTGCCGCACCCTCCGCCATCACGGTAGACCTGTACAGGCTTCTGGCGACGATGGTGACCAACCGGTACAGCAATGCGGCGGTGCACGTGCAGCAGGACAAAAGGCTCGTGCTCAAGCAGGTCTTCAGCTCCACGTGCGATACCGGCATGGCAATCAATGATTTCTATTGCTCGTCGGCGTGTGTTGTTGCCGTGAAGGGACGGACGGCAACGGCGACGGACAAACAACTGACACTCGCAGCCGGCAAGGGAACGTTCACGATCTATGTGGGCAGCGCGGCTTCGATGACGCCCAAGGACGATGTCGTGGCGCTGGCGACTGCGGAGGTGAAGGCGGCCCTGGCTACGACCTTCACGGCCATCTTTGACTCCACGGTGGCGCAGTGGCATGACTTCTGGAAGCGGTCCTTCATCTATCTGCCGGCCACTCACGACAAGCCCTTCGACGAGAGCTTCGACCAGCACTGGCTCTATTACCTTTACGGCATGAACACCTGCAACCGGGGCAAGTATCCGATCCATGCCAACGGAGCCATCTTCAACGTGCAGGACGGCTGGCAGTATTGGGGCTCGCAGTACTGGTGGTTCAACAGTTCGCGCCAGACCCTGACACCCGTGTTCGAACAGGCGAATCACCCGGAACTGGCCGATCCTTATTTCGACATGCTCAGCCGGATCTTCCCGCGCATCAATAAGGTTGCCGCTCAGCATCTTGGCGCCGGCAAGGATGCCATCTGGATCGGGGAGACCTTTACGTTCGACGGACCGGAGATCTTGCCCGAGACCGGGCCGCGGCCGACACGGAACACGCGCAGCGATTGGGAGACGCGCTGGTCCGGAGGAACGTGTACCCGTCTCTTGTATAACACCGCTGAGGCGGCGCAGTGGTATTGGGAGCGCTACGAGTACACGCATGACCTCGCGTGGCTGAAAGAGCGGGCCTATCCCATGCTCAAAGGTGCCGCGGAATTGTACCGCACGTATCCAGAGACCAAGCTGGAAGCAGACGGCAAATATCATATCAATAACGTCTCCTGGGCCGAGACCTACGCTGACGGTGTGCGCGACGGCATCAATGACCTGGCCTCTGTCCGCGCGATCTTCCCGGTCTTAATCAAGGCCGCGAAGCTGCTCAAGGTCGATGCCGAACTGGTGCCGCTTTGGCAGGAGATGCTCGACAAGCTGGCGCCCTATCCGACGGATGCGACGCCGAATGCGATTGCTGTGCTGCAACAGGCCAAGGAGCCGGTTTTCGCCATAGGCATCGCGCGGGACTCCCGGGTCGGCTCGGACCACGACCCGCGCCTGATGCTGGTCAACGTCTTCGACCTGGTGAACACCGAATCGAAGCTGACCAAGCCCGACGAATGGCAGATGGCCTTGAACACGCTGGCCAGTCTGAGGCAGGCCAAATGGATCGCGCTGAACAAGAACGAAGGCGCGAACGGCGGCGGCGCGTCGCCGCTGGCGAGGTTCTGCGGCGAAGCGGCGAGGCTCGGCAGCGTCGAGTGGGTGGCGAAATGCTTTACGTACCAGCAATCCTATTGGAAGACGTGCAGAGATGCGCCGACACGCTGGATCAACCGCATCCGCGAATACAACCCTGAAGGCGGCTTTGCCCTCGACTGGCAGCAGGAGGCGACGTTCAGCGAGGGGATGTCCGCCGCCTTGTTGCAATCGGGTGCGGCCGCGCCCGGC
>CAZXVN010000616.1:0-3071 GCA_964643945.1 uncultured Lentisphaeraceae bacterium
CCCCTTTTCCAGGCACCCGTTGCGCGACCCATCCCGCCACCACGCTTTCCGTCAAAGGCGCGGCGTGCGCCAAATCCGAACAGGGTCTCTTCCCGTTCCTGATCGCGTCAAAAACGTCGCGCTGCTGCCCCTGCACGCGCGGCAAGGTTTCCGGCACGGCCTTACAGGCCTCATGCTTCTCAGAATCAGTGACGCGCTCTTCGCCCTGCAACGCGAGATAGTGGCGGGTCCCGGTGTCATCCGCGGCCAGCCACACGCCCCGCTCGCCGACCAGCAGACATCCCGTACTCGGCACTTGCCTGAACGCCGCCACCACCTGCGGCATGCGCTCAGACGCAGGCTTCCAGTTACCGTCATACCACCACAATTTGACCGGTGGACGATGCTTGCCGCGTGCCGCGAAATCGAAGCACACTTTGCTGGCTTTCGGATACGTCTCTACAAACCGCTCCGTGCAATCGAGCGCCTCGACCGACACAGGCGCAGCCAACCCCAGCGCGCGGAACGGCAAGTTCATCAAGTGACATCCCACATCCCCCAAAGCGCCCGTGCCAAAATCGTGCCACCCGCGCCAGTTGAAACGGTGATAGGCCTTGCTCTTGTAAGGCCGCACCGGCGCGCCACCCAGCCACAAATCCCAGTCCAGCGTGGTGGGCACCCGATCACTGCCGTCAGGCCGATTGACGCCCTGCGGCCAAACCGGACACCCCGTCCAGACATGCACCTCCGACACCTTGCCGATCAACCCCGTCGCCAGCACCTCGACCGCGCGACGAAACGCGGGGGCCGCGCTTCCTTGATCGCCCAACTGCGTCACCACCCCGCAGGCCCGGGCCTTCTCTTCCAGAAACCGCACCTCGCGAAGTGTCCGCGCCAGCGGCGGCTCGACATACACATGGCAGCCGTGTCCCATGGCCCACGCGGCCTGCATCCCGTGCCCGTGGTCCGGCGTAGAGATGAACACCGCATCCAACCCCTTCTCCGCATCGAACATCACCCGGAAATCTTTGTAGAGTCGCACGCTTGGACATGCCGTCGCCACCTTCTCCCGTCCCATCAGCAGGGCCGTTTCATCCACATCACACATCGCCGCAATGTTCTCGCCCGCCTCATACGCCGCGCTCCAATTGGCCTGCCCGCATCCACCCACGCCGATCACGCCGATGTTCAACCGCTCCCCAACACTCTTCCGCCGCGTCCCGCCCGAGCGGAAAAAACTCCGGCAACCCCCTGCCCCGGTCGCGCCTGAGAACAGTCCGGCCGCAACCAAGAACGCTCTGCGTGTCTGCCTCATATCGCACCTCTCCTCAATCCGCTGCTCCTCTCAACTCCCCTGGCATCAAGTTACCCGTGCAAGCCTTCGGCTGCCGCCTCATCGGCTGTGAGCCGGTATCCGGGGGTGTTGCCTGTCGCTGGGAAAAGTGTAACACAGTCGAGGAGTCTGTTCAATCGCTGGAGCCCGCTTTTTCTGAGGAGGAAGGAAGGAAAGGAAGGGAGGGAGGAAAGGAAGAAGGAACGCATGCACTTCGCCATCCTGCGCGATCCTGCCGATTTTCGCAAAATCCGCTTGCCTCTTCACCCCGACAGGACTATTCTCAAAAGCAATAAACGGTAAACGACCATGGGGCAGTTGAGACTGGGTCTGACGTTCGAAAAGCGAGGGGCGTCCTCTGATGGAAAACGAGCAATCTTTTGACTATGTCGGTTTCTGGTCGCGCGTATGGGCGTTGTTACTCGATTTTCTGGTGTTCCCCTTAGTCACCATACCGCTCTTGTATGCCATTCATGGACGCGGCTATTTCAAAAGCGACATAACGGTGCGAGGCCCGATCGACTTTTTGAACACGTTTGTGCTCGCAAGTGCCGTCATCATCCTGTGCTGGATCGTTTGTGCGGCGACGCCCGGCAAAGTGGCCGTTTCCGCCAAGATCGTTGATGCCCTGACCGGCAAGAGGCCAACGCCACGACAGTTCATCATCCGATATCTCGGCTATTACCTCTCGGCAGTCCCCTTGGGCCTGGGGTTCCTCTGGGTGGCCTTCGACTCCCGCAAGCAAGGCTGGCACGACAAACTCGCGGGCACCGTCGTCATCCGCCCCAAGAAATGACCGCTCCAGTTCCGCCCCGCCACAAAATTCAGGCCGGATCATTTTCAACGGCGGTTTGCCGTCGGGTTACCTGCGTCGCTAAAAATAAAAACGGGGAAGATGCGAACATCCACCCCGTTTTATTTTATGGGAAGGCGCTTATTCCTTTCCAAAACCCTTTCCAGCCAGGTACTCGAGCACCTTGCCGACCGACGTCAGCTTTTCAGCGTCTTCGTCCGGGATCTCAGCGCCGAACTCCTCTTCGAACGCCATGATCAGCTCAACGGTGTCCAGCGAGTCCGCGCCCAGATCATCGATGAACGATGCCTCCGGCGTGACCTGCTCGGCGTTGACGCCCAATTGCTCAACAATGATCTCTTTGACCCGCTCTTCGAGTTTGCTTGACATGTCTCTCTCCTTGACCTAGTTTCCCATTGTAAAGGCCGCGGCCCGAGCCGCGCCAGTCACATCACATAACCATGCCGCCATTCACGCTCAGCACCTGACCCGTCACGTACGAGGCTTCGTCAGAAGCCAGAAACGCAACCGCCCGCGCCACATCCTCCGGCTCGCCGAAACGACCCAGCGGAATGTTAGCCGTCATCTGGTCACGCACCTCCTGCGAAAGGGCGTCCGTCATCTTTGACGAAATGAACCCCGGCGCAACCGCATTGCCACGAACGCCACGGGACGCCAACTCCTTGGCCGTGGATTTGGTCAACGCGATCACACCGGCCTTCGAAGCCGCATAGTTGCACTGACCGGCATTGCCGATCAGGCCGATCACAGACGCAATGTTGATGATCGCACCGCTACGCTGCTTCATCATATGTTTGGACACCGCACGCGAAAACAGGAACGTTCCCTTGAGGTTCACGCGCAACACCGCGTCCCAGTCCTCTTCAGACATACGCACCAAAAGCGTGTCTTTGGTGATTCCGGCATTGTTGACCATAATGTCCACCTTGCCGAACACCTTGATCA
>CAZXVN010000617.1:0-7349 GCA_964643945.1 uncultured Lentisphaeraceae bacterium
GTTCACTTGGTCAGGAAGCAACACCTTCCGGTTTGATTCTTCCACCGAGACCGGCGGCGGCAATTATACCTTTGCCAACAATCTGGGCGCGAAGAATTACACGGGCCTGGAACTCTACGGAACAAGCACGCTGGCCCGCCCCATCACCCTCGACGGAGCGCATGGCGGCACGCTGCTGCTCAACGGCGCAACGGCCACGGTCACCGGCGGGATCACGCTGACCGGCACGGTGTCTGTCACCGCGAGCGGCACGGCTTCGGCTCTCACCTCGGTGATCAGCGGCGGCGGCTCGCTGACCAAGTTCGGCACCGGCACGCTGACGCTTAAGAGCGCGAACCTCTACACCGGAGAGACCACGGTCAGCGCCGGCACGCTGGCGCTGTTAACCTCCACGTCACTCGGCGCCACCCCGGCGTTGAGGATCGCAGAAAGCGCGAAAGTTGATCTTGCAACGGGTATCACCCAGACCGTTGGCACCTTGTATTTGAACGGCGTACAACAGGCGAAAGGAACCTGGGGTGCCCTTGATAAGACAGGGGTGGACCACACCAGCGGGTACTTCACCGGTTCGGGTGTGCTGGATGTGCAAACGGGCCTTTCGTTGGGCACGCTCATCTTGCTCTTCTGACGCGCGGACGGAATGTAGGGCGGGCGTCCCGCCTGTTCGTTCGCAGTACCGACTTCAGTCGGCAGCGTTGCCACGTTGCCCCACCGCCTGAAGGCGGTACTACAAACAAAGAAACATGCCCGCAATTCCGCAGGACGGGCGTCCGGTTTTTCGATTCTGTAGGACGGGACGTCTCGGACCGCCCGATATGAAAGAACGTAAAACAGAGGAGGTTGACATGACGGCGCAAAGAATACGTACGGTTCTGATCTTGGCCTCGCTGGCCCTGCTGGCTCCGGTTGCACAGGCGGCGACGGTGACTTACGACGTGGCTGAAGGGGTAACGTCGAATCAGCCCTCAGTCCTGACCGGCTCCGATATCCTGAATAAGACCGGTCTCGGCACGCTGGTCATCAATGCCGCGAATAGCTACACGAACGACACCATCATTGGCGCGTCCCTTAAGCACGGTGGCGCACTCAGGGTTGATGCCGGAGCCGGCGGCTCTCTGAATCCTCTTTCTGATCTGGTTTTTACGGACCTTAACATTAAGCCATACAAACAACTCAACGGCATCTTTATCTACGACAATACCACGGCCACAGGCCCAACTTCACAGACTTTTCTTTCTTTGAACAACGAAAGAGGTCACGGCGAGAACACCGTGCAAATCACGCGCACGGCGGAGCAGGACGTTACTCTGAGATTCAACGCTTTTACAAGCGCAACCTATGGCGCTGTCGTAATCAACTTCGCTGTTGTCGGTACTGGAGTAGTCAATGGCACAAACGCAAAGATCATCCTTGACGATCAGCCAGCGGGCACGAAGATCATCAAAGGAAATACGTACTTCAACGGCGGTGACTTTGCTTACTATGATGCTGCGGGATTTATCCGCGGGATCAACTACAGCGGGGATCCCGACTCTGCGACAAGTGCAGGCGGGGCGGCGTTTGCGGCCACAGACAATCAGGAGATCACCGGCAGCATCACCGCTCAGGGTGCCGTTACGTTGGGTGTTAATACTGGTGGCCTACACAATGCGACGCTGAAAATCGTGGGGGCCAGTGACCTTACGATGTTGCCATCCTGTAAGCTCACCCTAGACGCGCCCGCCAGTTCCGGGTCATTTGGCATTCTCAAGACGGGAGGAGGTAAATCCACAATCAGCGGGGGTGCTGGGTCAGAACTGGATGCTGCCAGCGGAAACCTGCAACCTTTCCGCGTGGATGGCCCCACGGATGTGTTGGAGATTGCCATACCGTTGATTTTTCTTACGGGTAATACCAGTGCTCGGACTGTTAAGTCTGGCGCAGGCAAGCTGATTATCAGCAAAGACCTGTTATTATCGAACTCAGGTGGCAGGAATGAACTGTGGATTCACGGCGGCGTTTTTGAAATCGGCGGCAGCGCCAGGTTCAGGGCGGTCACTGACAATAGCGTCTTAGGCGACTTGCCCAATGTGAATATCGCCAAAGGTGCCCTGTTGCGGTATAACAGCGTGAACACCTTGTCTACCGTTGAAGGGTGGATCGGGGGGGATGGTGACTTAGAAGTAGCCGCCGGCAAGTTGACCGTGACCGGCGGCGGCGCCAGCAAGCCGAGTATCTATACCGGTCTGACCACGATCAGCGGCGGCACGCTGGCACTGTCTCTTGCTGGCGCGATCACCAACAGCGCGTCCATCCAGATCTGCGTGGGCGGCTCGTTCGACGTCACAGGTATCTCCTCCGGCACTTACGCGATGCCGGCGGCCCCCATGTTTATTTTTGATTTCGACCCAACTGGCGGCGGCTCCGCAGGAGTGCTGGATGCCACGGGCAAGACGCTGGACATCTCCGCCGGCAAGGTGACTCTGAATGTGCCGGTCGCGCTTGACGACCCGGTCTACGTTCTTGCCAAATACACCTCGCTGGCTGGCGCGGAGTTCGCGAGCCTGACCGGCCTTCCGGGCGGCAGTTCCATCGACTACGCGTATGAAGGAAACAAAATCGCGCTCATGGTCGCAAAGAAAGGCACGATCCTCTTGCTGAAGTAGCTGTGCGGCTCACCAAGAAAAACCTGTACAAACAAAGAGAATAATTTTGGAGTGCGGTGCTTGAGCACCGTTTTCCTGAGAGGCACTTCAGTGCCGGACAAGGTGTGACAAGCTGTGCGATGGACGGAAGCGATGGACTGAAGTCCATCGTATGAAAGCGGCACTGAAGTGCCGCACTCCAAAACGTGAAGGGATGGGCAAGCTCCCCGCCCGCCGAGCGGGAACAAACACAGGGGTGACTTGTGAACGATTACGATTAGGATTATGATTACGATTACGAAAGGTTGACGAAATCTGATCGATCATAATACTGTAATACCAAAAGCAATCGATGGAGAAACTGTTATGTATGCTGTCACGCTGTCACCGAAATTCCAAGTCGTCATCCCGCTTCCTGTCCGCCGCAACATGGGGCTCCAGTCCGGCCAGAAGATGCAGGTGTTCGAGCACGAGGGCCGGATTGAACTCATCCCGGACCGCGACATCACTGAGCTGAAGGGCTTCCTGAAGGGCATCGACACCTCGTTCGAGCGCGAGGAGGACCGCGCATGAACGTGGTCGACACCTCCGGCTGGCTGGCGTACTTTGCCGGCGAGCCGAACGCCAAGCACTTCGCGCCGGCCCTGCAGGCGCCGCAAGAACTCGTTGTGCCCACGGTCACGCTTTACGAGGTGTTCAAGGTCGTGCTCCGCGAGGCCAGCGAGAACGCCGCGCTTCAGGCCGTGGCCGCCATGCAGAAGGGCACCGTCGTCGACCTGACCCCGGCGCTGGCGCTGGCCGCCGGCAAGCTCAGCCTGCGGCATGCCCTGCCCATGGCCGATGCGATCATCCTCGCCACCGCCCGTGTGTTCGAAGCCACGCTCTGGACGCAAGACAGCCATTTCAAGGGGATCGACGGCGTCAAACTGGTCGCCAAGCGTTAACACATGAAAACTTTCATCCGTCAGAGAACATTGCTGGCTGCGGCGGGTGCCGTCAAGGTGGCGGCGCTGCTGTCGTGCTGCGGCTTGGCGCCGGCCCCGGCCGCCGCGGCGACGCCTCTCGGCAGCCAAAAGCCCAACATCGTCTTCATCCTGGGCGACGACGTCGGCCTCAACGACGTCACGTGTTACGGCGGCGACCATACTCCGACGCCCAACATTGACAAGCTGGCCAAGACCGGCCTGCGCTTTGAATACTGCTACTCCGCGACGGTTTGCGGGCCCTCGCGAAGCCAGCTGCTGACGGGGCGGTATCCGTTCCGCACGGGGATGAACAGCAACGCGACCACCGACATGCCCGTGGCCGGCACGGAGATCATGATTCCCGCCGTGCTGAAGCAGGCGGGCTACGCCACGGCGGTCGTCGGCAAGTGGGGCCAGGTGAGCTGGGACAACCGCCCGGGCCCTCCGTGGGGGTTCGACGAATACTTCGCTTTCCTCCTCAGCGGCAAGTATTGGTCGTGCAATTACTACACGGCCAACACCTCCAAGAACCTGACCGCGGGGCAATACATGCCCGACTTGATGCACGCGTTCCTCGTGGACTTCATGACCCGCAAGCAGGCCCAGCCGTTCTTCCTGTACTACTCCCTGGTGCATGTGCACGATCCGGCTCAACACACTCCGAACAGCAACCCCAACAGCAAGTCTCCCGATAACTCGGCCGAATTTTACGCGGACAACATCCGCTACATGGACAAGCTCGTCGGCCAGGTTGTCGACACGCTCGACAGCCTGCACCTGCGCGAAAACACGGTGATCCTGTTTGCGGGCGACAACGGCTCGACCGCGCATTACAAGGGGATACCTGACACGATCAACGGCCAGCTTATCGACGGCTGGAAAAACACGATGAAAGAAGGAGGCGCCCGCGTGCCGCTGATCGTCAACTGGCCGGGCGTCACCCCGGCCGGCGCGGTCAACCATGACCTGACCGATTTCAGCGACTTCTTCCCCACGTTTGCGGAGCTGGGCGGAGCGAGCCTGCCGCAAGGCGTGACGCTGGACGGGACCAGCTTCGCCCCGCAGATCAGGGGCGAGAAGGGAAATCCGCGCGAGTGGGTGTTCGTCGAGCGCAACGGCGACTCGTATGTCCGCGACGGCCGCTACAAGCTCGGCAACGACGGCCTGATGTACGATCTGAAGAACGCGCCGTTTGAGCAAATCCTCGTGGCCGCGAACAGCACCGATGCCCGGATCGTGACGACGCGCGAGAAGCTGCAGAAAATCCTCGACGAGCATCCGGCCTTGCCCCAAACGCAGTGATCCCATGAGACCTTCCCTCCATAAGATCAGCCACCTGCTGCCGCTTCTGGCCGCCGCACTGCTTGCCAGCCACGCCGCGCATGCCGCGACGCAATATTGCGCCGGCTCCATCACCTGGGATGACGCAGCCACGGCGGCTTGGGCCTACTCCTCTGGCGGCTCCTACAGCTCGGTGTGGGGCTCCGGCAACGATGCCGTTTTTGAAGACCCTGCCGGCACGGTCACGATCGCCGGCGCCACGGCCCACAACCTCGCGTTCAATGCCGCCGGCTACCTTCTTTCCGGAGCCGGCACGCTCACGCTCAACGGGACCACCCCCACCCTCACGGCGGGCTCCGGCATTTCGGCCATGATCGGCGATAACACCGCGACCGTGATCGCCGGCACCGCAGGACTCGCCAAGACAGGCGTCGGCACGCTCACCCTCAACGGCTCGGCGGTGAACACGTTCACCGGCAACCTGACGCTCAATGGCGGCACGCTCACGCTGGACTACGGCAACCTGGCCACCCCGACCGACCTGCTCAACAGCGCGGTCACACCCACGATGGGCGGCGGCACCCTGCTGCTGAAGGGAAAGAGCGGCGGAGGTGTTACCAGTCAGACTCTGGGCAACGTGACCTTGACCGCTGGCACGGCCTCGAAAATTCTTCTCAATCCCAACGAGGGCGCAGGTACCACGCTGGCACTTGGCACGCTACCTGTCGGCTCGGCAGCACAAAGCAACGGCTCCACCTTGCTCATCGGCAAGCCTTCCGGCGCGGGATCCGGCACCACCTTCATCACCACCGCGAGCAGCCCCAATTACAACACCGGTTGGGGACGTATCCTTTACACGAGCGATGGCGGTGTCACCGTCGATTTTCTGCTGAAAGCAACTGGCCCCAAGACCATGGTGCCGGTCACAAGCTACACGGCATTTCCCACCACAGGCGGCGCCGTGGCCACTCCCTACCTTCTCACAGGCTCGCTGACGCGTACGGCCGTTATGAGTATCGGAGTTCTAAAGATCACGCCGGGCAGTAGCGGTCTGTCCCTCGACTTGGGCGGCTTTCGGCAAAATATTTTTCAAGGCGGATTGCTTGTTACCGGCACCGGCGGTTACAGCATCTCGAACGGGACTATCGATGCTCCTTCTACAGGCGGATTGAATTACAACATTATCCAGCAATATAACACCGGCGGCTTAAACATTTCCGCAACCTTTCAGGACCGGAACTCTGACTCTGGCGTCTCGATCGTCAAGGGCGGGCCAGAGACCCTGACGCTCTCCGCTGCGAATACATACAGCGGCATCACCTACATCAACGAAGGCACACTGAGTGTCGCCACTATCAGTAACGGCGGCAGCAATGGCTACAACTTTACGCCGACGATTGGCTCTGCAGTTGTGAACCTCACCGCCGGCTCTACGGTCAATCTCGCAGCCGGAATGTCTCTGGGCACTTCGGTGGCTTTTCCGGTCGGCGCGACCATTTTGTCCGTTAACAGTTCCTCTCAATTTACGATGACCGCTAATGCGACGACAAATACGGCGGCTAGCCAGATGGCCATCGGCTTTGCGAGTAACCTCGGCTTCGCGCCGAAGGCGGCTACAGGCCTCGTGATCGGCGATGCCACCTTGCGCTACACGGGCCTGACCGCTGCCACCGACCGGGCTTTCACGATCCTGGCAGACAGGACCGCCACCCTCGACATCACAGCCAACACGCTCACGATGCCCGGCGCCACCGGGACCGCGACCACCGGCGGCTTGACCAAGAGCGGCAGCGGCACGCTGAGGCTGTCCGGCGCCAACACCTACAGCGGCGCGACGACCGTCGCCGCCGGCACGCTGGCGCTCGGCACGGGCGGCTCGCTGTCGGCGGGCTCCCGCGTCAGCATCGCGGCCGGGGCAACCTTTGACCTGACGGTGCCGACGGCTGCTTCCGCCACGTATACCTGGCCGGCCTCCTTGAGCGCCAGCGGCACGGCCACGGCGGCCACGGTCGCAGGAACGGCGGGAGGCACCATCAGCATGGGAAGCAAGCCGGTCTGCCTGACCTATGACGGCTCTCATCTTGCCCTCACTGTTTCGGGGGCCACGCTGTCGCTGGGCGGCAATCCGTTCACCGTCGTGGTGACTGGCCCGGCCCTGGGGGTCGGCGTTTACACGCTGGTCTCCGCTTCGTCGGCCATCAGCGGCTCGGTCAACGCCACACCTCTTTATACCGGCGGCAACGGAGTGGCCGATGGGACGACGGGCGAGATCTCTATCAGCGGCAGCAGCGTGATTCTGACCGTTACCAGCGGCTCCGCCACCTACACGGTGACCTACAGTGGCAACGGAAACACAGGCGGCTCCGCGCCAACCGACAGCGGCACCTACGTGAGTGGCGCGGCGGTGACCGTGCTGACCAACTCGGGCGGGCTAGCGAAATCAGGCTACGCGTTCTCAGGATGGAACACCCTGGCGAAC
>CAZXVN010000618.1:0-5801 GCA_964643945.1 uncultured Lentisphaeraceae bacterium
CCGCAGATACCCGACGGGGTCCTTGTCTTTGGCGGCAAGCCCCAGTTGGGTCATCAGCCAGACGGCTTGATTGTAGCCGCCATCGTCGTTAACGTACGCGAAAGCTTTTTCAGCGGCTCTTATTGTGGCGTCTGCAACCTGGGGCACATCCGCGCCAACCGCAATGAGTTCAACCACATCGCGCCATTTTCTTGTC
Source organism: uncultured Lentisphaeraceae bacterium (assembly GCA_964643945.1). GTDB lineage: Bacteria > Verrucomicrobiota > Kiritimatiellia > RFP12 > UBA1067 > JAHFSX01. The sequence continues at coordinate 197 of CAZXVN010000618.1, forward strand.
CGTGGTAGCAGTCCAAACCGCATGTGCCCCATAAATCACTCCATCGTCTTGGTACGGAGGTTTCCAGAAAAGACTTTACGAGTCTTTTTCAGAATCACCAAAACCTCGCCCAAGTTGTGCATTATACCATAACCGCGCCCTTCCCGCGCCCCGGGGGGCGCACTTAGTTTGTCAATCGACCCGCTGGCGATGACCAAGACCCAGTGCGGACTTGCGTGTCCGGTAGTGCTCGGATAGATTTTATTTTTGGCTTTCTTAAGCGGGTGAACAAATAGTTTGGCTTGTGCCATCACATGGCACACCCTTTCGGATATAGTAGTCGCAATCAAACCAACACCTCGCATCAGGTTCCGCCGCGACAACTTGGCTCACGGCACCTTGTTTTCGAGGGAGAACCCAAGGAGATCCATCATGTGCGAAAAAGAAGCGATAACCTCTTTGTGCCTCGATATTGCTGCCGAGTTCATCGAGAAACGACTCGGGAAAGAGTTTGCCCGGAATCTGAAAAGGTATTCGGACATGACCGTCATCACCGGGGTCGAACCGGAAGACGGGAGTAACGCTTGTGCGTTCGACGCGTCGAAGCTTGAGTGGTTCGACAGCGGAATGGCGTTCTCGAATTGTGAAATCTGGGGTTCTGGCACGGTGTTCGTCAGTTATCCCCACCCTGTTGGGTTGTCTGGATACGGGTGCTTTCACGTCGGACATCCGCGAGAGTTCGCCGAACTGTTGCACCTGTTCGTGCAACCATTGTCTGCTCTGACGGCGCCGCTGTCGGAATTCCGGATCATGAAGCTTAATAAAGTGGCGGACGTGTATGCCCTGTTCCGCGGCGAAACTGAGAACGGTTGGCGGGCTTTGGATCTTGCCCGGTTGCCTAATGGAATGCCTCGCGAGATGCGCGGGGCTTTAAAGAACGAATTGCTCCAGGATTATGACGCAATGACTTGCGGAAGGACCCGAGAACCTCCGAGGTTCTTCGAAATGTGGCCAGAGCTTTTCGGCGCCCTGCCGGAGGCCACGGCGCTTCTGCGTGTCGGTTACGTTTTGCGGAAAGACCGGCCAGCTACGCGAGCATTGGACTTGGCGTTCTCGGAAGGGGCATATCTCGGGAATATTTTCATGCCCATCCTTATTGTCCCGCGCGGCGACGACATCTCCACGCTCTATTTGCGGGAGTATTTGAACAGCGACAGGGATGCGGAAGCTCATCTCCGGGCCGCCTTTTCTGAGAAAAACAATCTGGATATGATTTGTGCCCTGCTGACGAAATTGCCAATCACCCTGCCCTCTGACTACACCGACCAGGTCCGTTTGGCAGCGCAAGCCAACCTGATGAGGCAACGGGTTCTGGACGAGGCTTTTCAACTCGCCAACTGTCGAGCGCCCTTCCGGCAGATGGGAGTCCGCCATCAGGCTACGATTCACGCACTGGGCCGGATGATAGAAGCGTGCAAGATTTGCTCCGAAGAATCGTGACGGCGTGGTATAAAAAACAGACAGGAGATTGTCATTATGGATTCAATACAGGACATGCGTCGATACGTGGTCAAATTGGCTCTGGATGGGTCGGAAGGACTTGGCGTTGCGGTGCCGGGGCACATTCTGAGTTGCGCCCACTTTTTCAAGACGTTCGGCGTTGACCGCTGGATTTGGTTAGAAGTGGCCGGAGAGATTCCCGGAGAGGAGAAGGCGACGTATCATGTGCAGACGCTTGACAGTCTGCTGGACTTCATGGTGATCGGGGAGAACCCGATCGGGCAAGAGATTGACGGGTCGTGTTGGGTGGTGGACATCGAGCCTCCGATCAAACCGGTAAGACTGGTCTTTCCAGACGGTCAAATTGCCGTAAAGGTGCCAGTCTACTTCTTTACTCCTGACGGGAAGACGCCGATCAACGCGCAGGCAATCATCTACCGGTATTCCCCCACAATCTACCTTGATCAACCGGTTCTGAAAGGGTGTTCGGGCGGACCGGTCTTCACGGCCGACCACCGACTAATCGGCATCATCCAGGGCGGTTTCCAATTTCACGGGGCGCAGCCGGACCAGGGCCACGCCGTCCGCATCGATCACGCAGCCAGCGGCTGGTTGTGCGAGGTCATCGGCGGGCTGGATGAGTGGCCGGTTCAGGGCGAATTCGTCAAGGTTGAGGAGATAGACTGATGTACGAGCCAGAAAAGCGTCCTGAATGCCTACCCGAAGTCTATTTGATGCTCGGAAGACCTATGCGTTTTTGCCTATGCGTTTTGCTCTGTCTTCTGGTTGACAATAGAACGTGAATAGGGGTACAAACAACCAAGTCAAATTGAGGAGGTGCATATGTCTTTGAAGGAAAACGTTCTTCAGCAAGTCTACAATACGCCGGGCAGAACGGACAGGGAATTGACCGATGTAATACGCGGGCGTGGTTTGCCGCAACAACCTGTCAATCAAGTTGCGAGACAGCTTGAAAAAGAAGGCAGAATTAGCAGGTTAAGAAAACGCGTAGACAACTTGATAGGCAACTATCCGCGTATAGGAGGGCCACTGGTTTCGGGGCCTGTGACACAAGAACAATCAGACAAGGTCTTACGTTTTGATTCGACTGATGATCTGTCCGAAGATCAGATTAAGAAACTGTTGGAAGCATGGCTTAAGAGTCAAGGTTGGAGGACGACCGTTGCGTGGAACAAGACTCACGGTACAGATATTATTGCGGAGCGTGAGAGGGAGCGTTGGGTCATTGAAGTAAAAGGGTCAGGTTCACTTTCCCCCATGCGCGTTAATTATTTTCTTTCTATTCTCGGTGAAATACTTCAACGAATGAATGATGAGAAATCTCATTATAGTATTTCGCTTCCGGACTTGAAGCAATTCCGGAATTTATGGCATCGCTTGCCGGAATTGGCGAAAAAGCGAACGCGGATTTCGGTGATTTTCGTTAAAAAGGATGGCTCGATTGACGAGATTCATTAGGCTTAAGCACGGTTTCAGCGAAATCAGCGGCTGATGTTGGCATATCAAATGTTCATCAAGCAGGGTTATGATTCGAAGTAAAGAACTATGAACTCGTCCTGCTGCACAATTGGGCACATGCCCTGAACTGCCGGCCCGATCAGGTCGAGTACTTCATGTGAGCAAGAGGGATGGAGATAATCTGAGTCGAACAGAGGGGCGCCGACAGCCGGGTATTGTTGGTTCGCCAGCCGACCGGGATTAAACGTAATTAGAGCAACGACATCGGAACTGCTGCGTTCAAAGAGACGGGAGAATTGGCAACCCGATGGCGGGCGACACACCGTACTGCTTATTGTTCAGTGGTCTGAGATTCGAAATCAAAAAAGGGGGTGCCCCTCTTCGTCCATCCACGGAGGAAGGTCATCTAAGTCGCCCGAAAGATCAGGAAGAGGGTATCGATTGTCGAACTCGTAGTCATCAAGCAAGACGATTTCAATTCCCCGCTCCTCGCACCACGCAACAAAATCTCTTGGAATATGCCACTTCCCTTTGCGAAAAACGACTCGTGAAGGTTGCAAGCCGCGATGGGTCGCTCTCTTGATGGCGTCCATTAGTGCGGTCCACCTATGGCAGCTGTTTTTGTGAGGCAAAGGGATGAGTCTTCCACCTTCGCACACAATGACCCCAGTTATACTGCAGAAAGAAATATTGGCATGCAATTTCAGGAACTCGATGGCCTTGCGAATTGTCCCGAAGTCGATCCAGCCCTCATAGTTGGTGCCGCCACCTCTCCGCATATTGCCTTTCTTTTTGGCGTGCCCGAGAGCCGTCAACTGAGTGGCGGTCATCACTAGAAGAACCTGCGTGAAGTTCAACGTTCCCGGATAGCCGCCGCCATAGTGTTTTTTCTCGATCGCTCCTATATTGTTGCTGTCACATGCCTCACGAACGGCAATGTAGGGCCATTGTACAGCTAGATACAGCGTTTGTTTGGGTTTCGTCATTGTATGCTCTCCTATTATGTCGCCAGTCTGTCTGGCATTTTACCATTGTACGAGAAGTGCTCGATTTTCCGGGCTGTTATCATGAGTCCCGTGCGCTCTACGGTCTCTTCAGAAGTTGAGTGCGAGGAAACGAAGGTGCAGTGGTGCGGCAGAATAGCCCACCCATCGCAGATTATAGGTGTTAGAAATGGCGATTCCGGGGACCCTGGCCGCACCGATGGAATCTATGTTCCGCGGATCCTGCCAGACCAACGGTGAATTGCCGTGGGTGACCATGCGCCCTTCGTGCAGTGAGAATTCAGCGCCATTACCTCGGGCTGGTCTGTTCGACCAGTATCCCGAATCGTTCGTCAAGAAGATCGCCCACGCTTCGTCGGCAAGGCCCGCCGTTCGTAGACATTCGAGGCGTTCGACATCCCGCCAAGTGTCATACCTTGCCAAAGGGGTCGCGGCATGCTGGGCCAGATTGAATTGCTCACCGAAATGATTCACGTTGGCGGCCCTTGTCTTGTACTTGAGTTCTACCGCAATACGTCTTGCTTCATGAGTCACCCATATGTCAATTTCCATTCGTCGGTCGGCAACGGCTATCGGGAACTCGAGGCGTATACCACTGTCACGGAAACTATTGTGTATCTGCCATGCCAGTTCGTGTTGAAAGTCAAACTCCGAATGGAATATGGGCCTACGTACGGCCAGAGCAGCTAAAATTATGTTCAGGTTCATGTCAGACTCCGCAACTTGAGAGTGCCGAATTCTTCGGCTTTCAACGGCTATCTACCCTTGCTCGTCCAGCACAATGCTGAACTGAAACGCCATGGCTAAACCAACCGTATGGCATCTACTATGTGGGGGATGGTGAGAAAAGTCAACCCCCGATTCGGCGCAACTTACAGAGCAACTTTGAAGCCGATAGCGGGTCCGGTTGCCGTGTTACGTTTGGCGGCGCTTTCGCGTTCGAGCGCGGACAGGAGCTTCAGGGCGGTCACGTCCGCGCCGATGTAATAGAGGCTCTGGCGGACGGTGCGGTAGTCGCCGGGTGTCAGGTTTGGGATACGTGTCAGGCGTGAGGCGTCGTCGCCGCTCAAGTCGCCGAGTCCGAATGTTGCGAACATCCGGTTGAAGAACAGGAGCTTGCCGGCGTCTGTCAGGAAGTCGAATTCCAGCTTGAAGGTGAATCGGCGCAACGTGGCCGCGTCAAGGCTGGCCGCGAAGTTGGTCGCGCAGACGAGCACGCCGTCGAAGTTCTCCATCTGGTGCAGCAGTTCGTTCACCTGGGTGATCTCCCAGCTGCGGACCGCGTTCTGGCGCGCCTGCAACAGGCCGTCCACCTCGTCGAGAAACAGGATAGACTTGTCGGCGGAGGCCTCGGCGAACGCCTGCCGGATATTCTGTTCAGTGCCGCCGACATACTTGTCCAGCAGGTCGCTGCCCATGCGCGTCACGACGCGCGTGCGCGTCGCCGCGCCGAGGTACTTCACAAACGCCGTTTTGCCCGTGCCGGGAGGCCCCGAGAGCAGCAGGTTCATCCGAGGACGGTCGGGGCTCTTAGATGCGTCGCTAACCTGTTCACCCTGAAACCGGCGAACGGCTGTTTCGATTTGAGGCAGCGAAACGTCGCCCTTGATGTTGAGCCCTTCCAGTGAATAGTCGGTGCTTAC
>CAZXVN010000619.1:0-4890 GCA_964643945.1 uncultured Lentisphaeraceae bacterium
CCGAGCTGGCTGTCCATGAACGCCGTGCTGGCGAGGTAGGCGCGCACCAGCGGGCGCCACTGGCCCGACTGCTTCAGCCACGACAGCCGCGGCTCCGGCAGCTTCCAGTGCAGGTACCACGAGAACTCGGGGGTGCCGGCGCGCTCGTTGTCCTTCACGGGCGGCAGCGCGATGTCGCTCTCCGCCGGAATCAGGTCGAACCACTTCTGCGAGGCGAAACAAGGCACGTGCGGCAGGCGGAAGCCGCACGCGAGAAAAAACGGCTTGTCTTTCGGACGGGCCGCGAGCTGGGCGATCGCGTTGTCGGCCGTTTTCCAGTCGGCCTGTTCGCGGTCGTCGGCCGGGAACGCGCCCCAGTCCATGGCGCGCATGTTGTCCGGCGTGTGAACGAACTTCTCTTTGGGCAGGGGCATGCCGGGCGCGGGGCCCCAGACGCTGAACTCGTTCGTCCTCAGGCCTGCCGGGATCGAGCCGTCGTGAAACACCTTGCCGAACGTGGCCGTGAAATAGCCGTGCCGCGCGAAATATTGCGGCAGGGTCACGCAGTCGCGCGTCGCGTCGACGTCGCGGAGGCCGGGCGCCAGCCCGTAGATGCCGGTCGTCGACGGCCGCAGCCCCGAGAGCAGGCTGCTGCGCGACGGGTTGCACAGCGGCGCCTGGCAGTGCGCGTTGCTGAACAGCACGCCGCGCGCCGCGAGCCGGTCCATGTTCGGCGTGCGCGCCTGGGGGTGGCCCGCGAGGCAGCCGACCCAGTCGTTGAGGTCGTCGACGGCGATGAACAGGACGTTGGGCTTTTCCGCGGCGTCCAGCGCCGTCTCTACGGCGAGAGCAACGATCAGAGCGGCGAGGCCGTGCTTCGATATGCCTGTTCGCTTCATTTTGTTTGTTCCTTGACCGGGAAGCGGCGGACGGCGACGTCGTTCTCTTGCGGCTGGCCCGGGGTGCTGCGCCCGTCGGCGATGAGCTTCTCGAGCAGGGCCTTCATGGCCGCGACGCGCGCGGGCTGCGCGGCGGCGAGGTTGTTGGTTTCCCCGAGGTCGTCGGCGAGGTTGTAGAGCTGGAGCGGCTGGCCATCCCCACCTTTTGTCCATCCGCCGGAGCCCGGCGCGAGAATGAGCTTCCACGGTCCTTTGCGCAGCGCCGGCACGCCATTTGCCGAACAGTTCACGGCGCTGGCGCGCACGGGCCGGTCATCGCCCTTGAGCAGCGGCAGCAGGCTGAAGCTGTCCTCGCCGGCGTTGTCCGGCAGTTTTGCTCCCAGAACTTCCGCGAAAGTCGCCATCAGGTCGGCCTGCTGCACGAGCTGGCCGCAGGTGCTGCCGGGCTTTACCCGGCCGGGCCAGCGCGCGATGAAGGGCACGCGGTGGCCGCCCTCCCACGCGTCCGACTTGTAGCCGCGCAGGGGGCCGCTGGGGAAGTGGCCCTTCTTCTCCATCTCGGCCGCGCCGATGTAAGGCGCGCAGCCGTTGTCGCTGGTGAAGATCACGAGGGTGTGCCCGGCTGCGCCGATCTTCTCGAGGGCGTCGAGCACGCGGCCGATGACGGCGTCGGTCTCCATCACGAAGTCGGCATAGGGGATCAGGCCGCTCTTGCCCTGCCATTCTTCGTTCACCGCCAGCGGCGTGTGCGGCGCGGTCAGCGGCAGATAGAGCAGGAACGGCTCGGGCTGTTTTGCCGTGTCAGTCAGAAAGGCCGCCGCCCGCTCGCCGAGGGCGGGCAGGATGCGATCGAGCTTCCAGTCCTTCAGGGCCGGCCCCTGTTTGCTGGCGAGGTTGTTCTTCAGTTTATCCGGCGCCAGGAACTCCGAGGGAATGCCCACCGTGCGGTCGTTCTCAATGAAGCAATAGGGCGGCCAGTTGGGCACGTCGGTGCCAAAATAGGTGTCGAAGCCGCGGGTGGACGGCCCGCCCGGGATGGGCTTGGAAAATAATTCGCGCCAGGCGGCCTGATGGTCTGCGGTCGCGACGGGCGCCTCGTCGTCCTTGCCCTGCTTGGGCGCCCCTGCAAAGAGCTTGCGCTGCGCGGGCTTGACCGGCCAGTCCAAGCCGAGGTGCCACTTGCCAATGGCCGCCGTCCGATAGCCGTGCTGCTTCGCCAGACCCGCGAGGGTCAGGCGGTCGGGCGCGATCAGCGGCGCGCCGAACACATCGACAATGCCCGCCTGCAGGCGCGTGCGCCAATGGTAGCGGCCGGTCAGCAGCGTGTAGCGCGACGGCGAGCAGACGCCGCTGCTGGAGTGCGCGTCGGTGAAGCGCATGCCCTGCGCGGCGAGCCGGTCGATGTTCGGCGTGGGGATCTTGCCGCGCTGCGGGTTGTAGCACCGCGTGTCCCCATAGCCGAGGTCGTCGGCGAGGATGACGACGATGTTGGGCTTCTCTGCGGCGTTCAACGCCGTCACTGCGGCAAGCGCAGCGATTCCTAGCAGTCGCTTCATGGCTTGGCCTTTTTGGTGAGCGGTGTTTTCTTTCCGGCAGGCGTCATGGGCCAGTTGGGGTCATCCGCACGGGCCTGCCTGATGAGCGCTTCGGCCTTGGCGACACGCTCGGGCTGATCAGAGGCGAGGTCTTTTGATTCGGCCTGATCCGTCTTGAGGTCGTAGAGTTCGAGCGGCTTGCCGGGGCCGCCGCGCACGGCCTTCCACTCGCCGAAGCGCACCGCCTGGATAGGTGCGCCCTCGTGCAGCTCCCAGTAGAAACATTCGCGCTGCGGGGCCGGGCCGCCCTTGAGGAAGGGAACCAGGGAGAGGCCGTCCACATGCAGGCCGGAGGGCAGACTGGCCCCGGCCAGCTCGACAGCGGTAGGCAGGAAGTCCCAGAAGGCCCAGGGCTCGTCGCTGACGCGCCCGGCGGGGACGGTGCCCGGCCAGCGGGCGATGGCGGCCTGCCGCAGGCCGCCTTCATACATGCCGCGCTTGATGCCGCGCAGCTTGCCGCCCATCGTCTGGTCGAAGAGCTTGCCGATCTCGGAAGACGGGCTGAACGACGAGCCGTTGTCGCCGGCGGTCATCACGAGGGTGCGCCCGTCGAGCCCCAGTTCCTTGAGCAGGTCGAGGATCTCCCCGATGTCGTGGTCGAGCCGGGTGACCATGGCGGCGTAAGTTTTCTGCTGCGCGGTCCACGGCTTATCGGCATAGATGCCGAGGTCGTCGATCTCGTATTTACCGTGCGGCAGGGTGACGGCATAGAAAAGAAAGAAGGGCTTGTCCTTGCTGCCGCGGATGAAATCCAGCGCGGCCTTCTGGATCAGGTTCTGCGCGTAGGTCTTGCCGTCGAGGGGGACGCGCCGGTCGTTGTCATAGAGGTAACTCGGAAAATACGAGTGGGCGTGGCGCTGGCAGTTGTAGCCGAAGAAGCGGTCGAAGCCCTTCTTGAGCGGGCTGCCCGTGGTGTCGAACATACCCATGCCCCACTTGCCGGTGCAGGCGGTGGCATAGCCGGCCTGCTTGAGGAGCTGGGCGACCGTGACCGTTTCGGCCGGCAGCGGCATCTGGCCTTCGGGCTGGATCTCGCGGTTGGCGCGGACCGGGCAGTGGCCCATGTGCAGGCCGGTCATCAGCGACGAACGCGACGGCGCGCAGACCGAGGTGCCCGAGTAGGCCTGGCTGTAGCGGGTACCCTCGGCGGCCATACGGTCGAGGCGCGGGGTCTGGATCAGCTTCTGGCCGTAGCAGCCGAGGTCGCCCTGGGCGAGGTCGTCCGAGAGGATGAAGATGATGTTGGGTTTGGCTGGCGCTTCAGCCGCAGCGGCGTGCAGCGCGGACAGCGGCGCGAGCAGCAGGGCGGCGAGTGGGGCAAGGCGGATCCGTTTCATGTTTTTCCTCGGGCCGGGGCTGTGCGGGGTTTGGTTTGGCATTCGTCGAGCAGCGCCCTCAAGCGTGTGGCGACCTCGGGATTTTCGCGGATGACGTTTCGGGTTTGGGATGGATCGGACTGAAGGTCTTAGAGCTGTTCCTTAGGCGCGTCGGGCTTGAGGCGGCCATGCTCGACGTCGCTGTTCACTTCTCCGGTGAACGCGAGCGCGGCTGGGCCGCCGAGCGTGTGCTCGCCGGGCCGGGTGCCGCCGAAGCCGCCGCCGCCTTGGGCGCCGATGTACACCCAGCGGCCCTGACGGATGGCGAGGTTCTGCTTCCGGCTCGGGGCGAGCACGACATGATCGCGGACCGGCTTGTCCGGCTTGCCAATGAGCGCGGGAAGCATGTTGAAGCTGTCCGGCCCGTCGGCGGCGGCGAGCGCGCCGCCGGTCAGAGCGGCCAGCGTGGCGAGCATGTCTACATGGCAGATGAGCTGATCGGAGGTGGAGCCGGCTTCGATCTGCCCCGGCCAGCGGGCGATGAAGGGCACGCGGTGACCGCCCTCCCAGGAGTCGAACTTGAACCCCAGCAGGTTGCCGTTGAGCCGATGCCCGGTTTTCCACGCATCCTGTCCGCCCTGGTTGAGCATGCCGCCGTTGTCGCTGGTGAGGATGACAAGCGTGTTGTCGCGCAGCTTGAGCTCATCGAGGGTGCGCAGGACTTCGCCTACCATCCAGTCGAACTCCTGTATGAAATCGCCGTAGCGGCCGCACTGGCTGCTGCCCTGGAAACGCACTCCGGGCGTGAATGGATGGTGAATGTGCGGCGTGGCGAAATAGAGGAAGAAGGGGGCGCCTTTCTTGTCACGCATCCACGCGGTCGCCTTTTCGGTGAGCGAGGTCCCCAGTTCTTCGTCGCGATAGAGCGCGTGGGCCGCCCTGCCTCCCGAGATGGACGACCCCATCATTTTTTCTGGAAACACCTGGGTCGGCGGCTTGCCGCCATAGACCAAGGGATCGCCGGGGTCGAGGCCGACCACGCGATGGTCTTCCACCCAAACGAACGGCGGATGGCTGCTCACGACAGGAATACCGAAGTAG
>CAZXVN010000620.1:0-3585 GCA_964643945.1 uncultured Lentisphaeraceae bacterium
CTGGAGTTCAGACGTGTGCTCTTCCGATCTCAAGATAGGCCGTGGGGCTGCCCGGATCGATCACGCAGATGAGCGGCAGATAGAAAGAGCCCAGCCCGCCTGCATACGAATACCACTCCGTGGAATCGTCGATTGGGCAGAACCAGCAGACGTAGTCCGCGTCGATGACCCCGCGCACCGACGCGGATTCGCAGACCGTGCCTTTCATGTACTGGCAGTTGCCGCAGGTGGTCCGCCCCGCCAAGAGCAGGATCAGCCGCCCGGAGTCCAGCGCCCGCTGCACGGCGCCGGTTCTTGACGAACACCAGTCGATGCTATCGCCGGACGCGGCCAGCGGCACCGAAGCCAGCAAACAGATTAACAGGCTGATCACGCGATCCATAAAAGCCTCCATAAACGTTCCGGGCCAGCAGAAGCGCCCGGCAGGCCATCCCCTTCATTTGCACCTCATCCGCTCCGGTTCCCTTCCTTCCGGAGTTCGGCCCACGCCCATGCGAAGGCGATGAGAAACAGCAGGTCGAAAATGCAGAACGGCTTCCACATGCCCGGGAGTGCGGACGTAATCCAGTGAAACGAGACCACGCCGCAGTACGACGCCTTCAGAAGGATACCGTACGGGATGAGGTTGCGGTTTCTGCGCGGATCCGCGGCGACCGCCGTGAACATGACCGCGAAGACGACCAGCAGGGCGCCCGGGAACTGCACGTAGCCCGGATGGTTAGGCGGCTCGACGCCGAACCACCGGAACAGGGTGCCGCTTGCGAACAGAAAAGCGAGCCCGAGCAAACCCTCGTATATGGCCGCCAAGATGAACAGCGCTGTAATCACCGGCTGGGTTCTCATGTCTGCGATCCTTTCGTTCGCTGATGGTCCCTGATCGAATGTTTGAAACTGTTTCTGCGCCAGGCGGTGAACTCCTCGCCGTACAAATCGACGGCCAGCTTCTTGAAACCCTCGTGCAGTTCCCGCACCGACATTCTGGCGGGCTTGAAATTGATGTCGAACAGCGTGCATTTCTTCCAGTTCTGGGGTTCGAGCAGCCGGTTCTCGTGCTCCAGGCGGTCGTACAGGGGCGTTCCGGGAAAAGGCGTCATCAGCGTGACTTGAACCTCGTACAGCCCGGTCTCCCTCACAAAGTCGAAGACCTGCCCGAATATGTCGGGGGTGTGCCCGTCGAGGCCGATCACAAAGCACCCGTTCACCGTGATGCCGTGGGATTGAATGGTTCGGATCGCCTCCTTGTAGTATGGGAACTTCCTGAACTTCCAGTCGTTGACCAGCTCCAGCCCCTGCAGGCCTGTCACGGTCGGACTCTCCAGCCCGATCAGCACCTGCGCGCATCCGGTCTCCCGCATCAAATCCAGCAGCTCTCCGTCGTCGGCGACGGAGATGTCGGTTTCCGCAAACCATTTGAGACCTTGCCCCCTGAGCGGCTTCAAGAGTTCCTTCCAGTAAGGGTGGTTTACGAAACTGTTGTCGTCCGCAAACTCGATGAAGGGGCGGCCCCAGATCGTGAGGATCTTCCCGATCTCGTCCAGCACCTTGGCGACGGGCTTTTGCTTATACCTGCGCGTGAGCAACACCGAGCCTGCGCAGAACTCGCAGCGATGGGGACACCCCCGGCTGGTTTGGACCGTCAGCCGGTTGTATTTCGAGATGTCGAGCAGCTCGAATGCGGGCATGGGCGCGTCAGCCAGGTCGTACCCGTCGTCGTCCGCCCGGTAGTGCCGCTTCAGGCGGCCGCATTCGGCGTCTTCCAGCACCTGCGGCCACAGGGGCTCCCCTTCGCCGATGACGACGGCATCGCAGTGCCGGGACGCTTCGTCAGGAAGCGCGGTGACGTGCGGCCCCCCCATGACGGTCGGGACCCCCATCGCCTTGAACCGCCGGGCCAGCTCGTACGCCTCGTCAACCTGCGCGCTGTAGGAGGAGATGGCCGCCAGGTCCAGGCCGCCCGGCAGGGACGCCATGAGATTCACGTCCGGCACCTCGGCATACGTCACGCTATGGCGGGATGGCGTCATCCCCGCCAGGGTCAACAGCCCGAGGCTGGGCAGTGACGCGATGGTCTTGCTTCTCTCCACAAACCCCGGCAGCGTAAGGCCCAGCCGAAGCAGTTCCGCGTCGCAGACCCTTATGCCGCTCATGGGAAACAGACCGATGTTCATGGGGTGACGATCCTCCAGAAGAAAAAGGCGATGCCGGCTGTGACCGACATGGCGGGAATGAAAAACAGGTTCCGGAAGGCGGGCTTCCAGGCGGAGAGGTAGCAGACCGCAGGCATGGTGACCGCACCGACGATCAACAGGACGGAAACGCACCGGAGTCCGGCGTCCATTCCCAACGCTTTTGCCGTCAGGGCGAACGAGAGATTGATGAAGCCGATGCCGAAGAAAGCGATGTGCGCCAGCCGGATCATCCTCCTCTGCCATGAGGCGTAACCGCCGAGCCAGTCGCTGTTGTGGAAAAAGAGGCCGGTGACAGCGCCCGCCACGCAACCCAGCAGAAACCCGGCCCATGCAACCTGTATGTTGATCATCACGATAGCTCCGCTAACTTTACGTCATGTGCCCGACTCCGGCACGGCGTGCCCCGCCGTTTCAGCTTTTCTTCCCGATCTCGTAGTGATGGATGACCTTGTTTCGGTCACGGCCGGGTTGCTTCACAGAGAGACGCCTTCGCCTCAGTCTTGCTCATGGCTTTAGCCTTGGCCAGAGACTCAAGCGTCCTGGCGCGCAGCCTGATCCTGCCGGGCACCTGCTCCCACTTCAAGACCGTCAGGCTGGACACGCTTATCAACCTGGCCAGTTCGACCTGGGTGAGCCCCAGCCTCTGCCTGAGCTTTTTAACCATGTCGCCCGTGGGCCGTATGCGGGTTTGTTTTAGATCTTCAGGCTTCGACGCCTTCACGCAGTTGCCGACGTCCATCTGCACGTTACGCAGCAGGCGCTTGAGGTCAAGCATCTGGCGCTTGAGTTCCGAGACGTCGCGGCGCAGGTTTAAGACGGGTTTGCGCGTGGCGCTGACAGCGCCCTTGGCGATCGCGTCTCTCAACACGTTGTTCAGGTTCATGGCGGGCTCCTTAACGCATAATGACTTGAGTGAACACAGACGAGGCACACCTTGAATGTACCCCCAGGAGGCGGCGCTGTCAATGCCGGCTGAAGGTTCCGCCTATCTTCCGTTTCCTTAGGAAAGCCGGCCGCCCGCATTAGGCAGAAGTAGTGTAATATCCGAATTTGAGATTAGTTGATTGATAACCAGTAACGGCAAAGTGTAATGTATACACGCCTCGTCTCTGTAAGGATATCGAAAATGAAACGCTTAATACTTCTCTGCGCGATGCAGGTCATGGCACTGGTCCAGACTGGCGCGTTTGCCGCCGCCACGAATTCGTTGCCCGAAAGCCGCATTCTGCAGTTCGACAACTATGCGTTGACGAATAACGCCCCGACGCCCACCTGGGTGCATGAGGGATCGGCTTCAACTGCCTTAGCGCTAAAACCTTTGCTTGCAGGCAGATCGGAAGAGCACACGTCTGAACTCCAGTCACCGGCTATGATCTCGTATGCCGTCTTCTGCTTG
>CAZXVN010000621.1:0-7853 GCA_964643945.1 uncultured Lentisphaeraceae bacterium
GGATCAAGACGCGGAAAACAAGAACATCGTGGTCGTGGATGCGGCGACTGGCAAGCGCCTGTCCAATGTGGCCCGGCTGGGCATCACGCGCGAACAGGGCGCGATCGCCTTCGAGCCACAGACCGTACCCGGCGATTACCACATCTACTACCTGCCATTCAGCTTCCAGGGCTCGTGGGGCAGTTGCAACACGGCGTACCACAAGCCGGAAGGCACAGCCTCCGCAGACTGGCTGGCCGACCAAAAACTCACGGCCGCCGAGACAGCGGCCGGCGTGTGGAAGAGCCTTCCCAAGGCCAAGGTGCTGCGCATCGAAGCCCGTCTGCCGTTCGACAGTTTCTATCCCATGGAAGTGGTCGCCCTGGGCGCCGAGGTCAAACAACTGCTGGAGAGGAACCCTCAGCCGTACCTGCTGTTCCCGGAAGACCGGCGGAATCCCATCCGCATGTTCGACGACCTGCCCCTGAAATGGGTGCGCAGCGGGCCCGCCCTGCAGTTTAGCGGCGAGGCGCAGCGCGATGAGTTCTACACATTCCAGATCGGCGTCTATGCGGCGGCCCAGGCCCTGGACAATCTTAAGATCGAGTTCGGGGATTTGAAACCGGAGAGGGGCGCGGCGATCCCCTCCACGGCTTTGCGCTGTTTCAACCTCGGCGGCACAAACTGGGACGGGAGGCCTTTGGTCAAACGGGTGAACGTTCGCCAGGGGCGGGTCCAGCCTTTGTGGCTGGGCGTCCAGGTTCCGCGTGAGACACCGGCGGGCGCGTACAGGGGGATGATCACGCTGCGCTGGGCCAATGCGCCCGCGTCTCAAATGGAGCTGCTTTTGCGCGTCAAGCCAGAGGTGATCAAGGACCATGGCGACGGCGACCTCTGGCGGTTTTCGCGCCTGCGCTGGCTGGACTCCACCTTGGGCATCGATGACGGGGTGGTGCCGCCCTACACGCCGCTGAAGGTTTCGAGGCGGACGGTGAAATGCCTGGACCGGCAGGTGGAGTTTGGTGCCGACGGCCTGCCGGCCAGCATCAAGGCAGGGGCGAAAGAAATCCTGGCGGAGCCGATACGGTTTGTCATCGAAACCGCGCAAGGGCGGTTGCCTGTCGCCTGGAACCCTCCGGCCATCATCAAGAAAACCGCAGGAACCGTGGTGTGGCAGGCGGTCGGCGCTGCCGAGGGGCTTTCGCTGAACTGCCGCGCGACCATGGAGTTCGACGGGCATATCGGCTACGAAATCAAGCTGGTCGCCGACAGGCCGCTGAGCGTCAAAGACATTCGGCTGGAGATCCCGTATCGCAAGGATGCGGCAGCGTATCAGGCCGGCATGGGGTGCCGCGGCGGATACCGGTCACAGGCATACAGCTTCCGGTGGCCCAACGGCAAGTTCGACAGCTTCTGGCTGGGCGATGTCCAGGCCGGACTGCGGTGCCGCCTTCTGGGGGAGTACACGGGTTGTCTGAGAACCTACTTCAACCCGCCGGCCCCTGCAAGGTGGCGCAATGAAGGGAAGGGGGGCGTGACGTGGGAAGAGGCCGGCGCGGGCCAGGTGCTGGCGCGCGCCTTTACCGGCCCGGTGGCGCTGAACGCGGGAGAGTCGGCTGAGTACACGTTCACCTTTCTTGTGACGCCGGTCAAGCCCTTGGACACCGCGAGTCACTTCAAGACGCGGTACTACCACATCGAACCCGAGCCGCCGCCAAAGTTCACCAGCCCCGATCCGAGCCCGGAAGCGCTGGCGGCCGGGGTGAACGTGGTCAACGTGCATCAAGCCACGCTGCGCAACCCCTACATCAATTATCCGTTCCTTTCCCGCGAGGTGATCGCGCCGTTTACGGCGGACATGCATGCCAAAGACGTGCGAGTGAAGCTCTACTACACGGTCCGCGAACTGTCCAACTATCCGCCCGAGCTTTGGGCCCTGCGCAGCCTGGACAGCGAGGTGTTCGCTGACGGCGGAGGCGGGGGATTCGCCTGGCTCCAGGAGCATCTGCGAAGCGGCTACACGCCCGCCTGGTATTCGCCGTTCCCCGACGGCTCCGCGGACGCCGCGATGGTCACCAGCCTGTCCACCCGCTGGTACAACTACTATGTCGAGGGGCTGGGCGCGCTGATGCGCGACTTCCATATCGACGGGCTTTATCTGGACAGCATTTCCTATGGCCGGTCTGTCATGCAGCGCATGCGCAAAATCATGGCTCGCGAGAATCCCCGCTGCCTGACCGATCTGCACAGCGGGCCCTGGCAGGGCGCCATGTGTGCCTGCGAGGGGATGGAGGCCTTTCCTTACTTGGACCGGGTCTGGTACGGGGAGTGTTTCGACTACGCGGCGATGTCGCCGGACCAGTGGCTGGTTGAAGTTTCCGGCATCCCCTTCGGGATCATGGGCGAAATGCTGGCCAACGGCGGCAACCCGTGGCGCGGGGTCTTGTATGGCATGACCACCCGGCTTCCCTGGACAACGAACGGGGTGCGGTGCGATCCCCGCAACGTCTGGAAGGTCTGGGACGGGTTCGGCATCGCCGGCGCGAAGATGAGCGGATTCTGGGAAACGGACTGCCCGGTCAAAACCGACAATCCCGATGTCCCGGCAACCGTCTATGTCAAGAAAGGCAAAGCCCTGGTCGCCGTCGCCAGTTGGGCCAAGGAGCCGACCAAGGTCAAACTCGCGATCGACTGGAAAGCGCTGGGGCTCGATCCCGCCAAGGCCCGCCTCCACGCCCCGCCCTGCGAACGCTTCCAGCCTGCGGGGGAGTTCGCACCTGATGCTGAGATCCCGGTGGACCCCGGCCGCGGCGGGATGTTTATCCTGGATGAGAACCTGCCATCATCGAACGTTCTCGCCGAAACTATTATTCCGGCTCCGGTGACCAGGTATCCCCCTGCGGAGAAACGTGCGCGTTCACGGGGACGAACGACCTACTTCGTCAATCCGGCAACCGGCGATGACGCAAACTCAGGCCTGAAACCCAAACAGGCGTGGAAAACATTTTCGGCCGTCAACGCGCGAACGTTCGCTGCCGGCGACCGCATCGAAATCGCGCCGGGACGTTTTGCCGAATCGCTCGTGCCCTCGGGCGAAGGCACGGAGGCGTCGCCTATCGAATTCCACTTCGCGCCGGGCCGGTTTGAAATCGGCTCCGGCGATGCGGTCAAATTGAAACTGCACATTTCCAACGGAAACGATTTCCCCGACCGCCCCAAGCCCATAGGCATCCTCGTCCAACAGGCCAAACACATCCGCTTCACCGGCGAAAACAGCGATGTGGTTTTCTGCGGCACGATGATCCAACTGATGAACGATCACGCGGAGGACATCACGTACACCGGCCTGAACTTCGATCTGAAGCGGCCGACCGTATCCGAATTCCGTCCGCTCGAAGTTGGAACGAACAGCGCGGTTATCCAGATCGCCGAGGGCTCGGACTATTCGATTAGCAACGGCGTGTTCGCATGGGTTGGCGACGGCGCCATCGGACCCCAGCTTGCCCAACAGGCGATTCCCGAGGAGGGGAAGATGTGGCGGACGGGCGACTTCAATCCGTTCGCAAACGCAACGGCCGAGGAAATTGCGCCGCGTAAGATACGGCTGACCTACAAGAGTGGAAACGCCGGGCTGATCGCCGGCCGGCAATATTGTTTCCGCAACGGCGGACGCGACTGCGTGGGTGGCTTCAATTCGCGCAGCAAAAAGCTGACATGGCGTAACTGCAATTTCTACGCGCTTACCGGGCTGGGTATCGTCAGCCAGTTCTGCGAGGACATCACCTATGACCACGTCAACGCCGTTCCGCCCGCCGGCACGATCCGCACATGCCCCGCCTGGGCGGATGTCTTCCACTTCTCGGGCTGCCGCGGAAAAATCACCGTCACCGACTGCAAGATGTCCGGCACGCAGGACGATCCGATCAATGTCCACGGCACGCATCTGCGACTCATCGAAAAAACTTCGCCGGATCAGGTGCTTGTGCGCTTCATGCATCCGCAGACCTACGGCTTCGCCGCCTTTCAAACGGGCGACCGCGTTGAGTTTGTCAGCCATGTAAATCTTCGCGCGTTCGCTGCGAACGTTGTCAAAGCCATCGAGCGCAAGACCGACAAAGACTGGCTGCTGACCTTCGAGAAGCCGGCTGCCAATTTCGCGGCGAATGACGTGATCGAGAACATCTCCTGGTATCCCGACCTCGAAGTCCGCAACTGCCTGGTCACGATGGACGCGACACGAGGATTCCTGATCACGACGCGCGGCAAGGTGCTGGTCGAGAGCAATACGTTCGTCCGGACGGCGATGAGCGCGATCGATATATCAGACGACGCAAACTCGTGGTTTGAATCCGGCCCCGTGCGCGACGTGACGATCCGCGGAAACACCTTTATCCAGTGTGGCGGTCCGGTCATCCGCATCGCGCCGGAAAATCAAACGGCCAAACCGGAAGAACCGGTTCACACGAACATCCGCATCCTCGACAACTTCTTTGATGGTGGTGGCGTTTCCGCGAAAAGCGTCAAAGGTCTGACGATCACCGGCAACCGCTTTTCAGCGAAAGCGCTTCCGGTGCAACAGAACGCCTGCACCGATGTCGTGATCGAAAACAATAAACTGGAGGCAAAAGAATGATCCGCAAAACGTTGATATCCATTTTTGTCATGCTGGCTACGTACTGTCAGGCCACGCAATACACGCAGACGCAGGGATTGCGCGTAAGGAGACCCATCAATCAGGATTGGAAGTATTTCAAAGGGGATTCGCCGGGTGCGGAACAGCCGGGTTTTGATGACGCGGCATGGCAGGATATCAGCGTTCCTCATTCTTTCAGCAGTTCTGCCGAGGTCGTGAACAGCTGGTATCGGGGCATAGGTTGGTATCGGAAGCGTTTGCCCGTGAGCAATGCATGGAATTCACGCAGGGTGTTTCTGGAGTTTGAAGCTGCGTTTCAGCACGCATGGGTGTATGTGAACGGAACATTGGTCGGAGAGCATAAGGGAGGGTACACGGCTTTTTCGTTTGATGTAACCGACACGGTCAAATTCGGCGCCACCAATCTTGTCGCGGTAAAACTTGGCTGTGAATGGGAGCCTGATATTGCGCCGCGCGCGGGAGAACATCAGTTTTCAGGCGGCATCTACCGGGATGTGTATGTTACCGCCACCGCTCCGGCGCATGTGACTTTTTATGGCACCGATGTCAGTACGCCCTTCAATTGTCCCCTGACCAGTGCCGGGGGGTATACCGGGCCGGAGTCATTTGCCACAGCCCCGGTTTCTGTCAGAACGGAAGTGCGGAATGACGGCAAGAAGGCGCGAAAATACACGGTCAGGAGCATGATCGTTGACGCCTCGAACCAGGTGGTGGAGGCGTCCATGAAAACTTCGGAAACGATCGTGCCCGGGGCTGTCCATACGTTTTTCCAAAGCGCCACGCTGAACACGTTCAGACTCTGGTCGCCGTCCGATCCCTATCTCTATTCGGTCAAGACGGAGCTTTTGGATGGCGGCACGGTGATAGACGCCTGCGAATCGCCCTTGGGAATCCGCTGGTTCCAGTGGACGGCAACCAACGGTTTTTTTCTGAATGGCAGCAGACTTGCCCTGAAAGGGTTCAACGTTCACCAGGATCATGCCGGCTGGTGTGACGGGGTGGTGCAGAGCGGGGTCTACCGGGATGTCAAGATGTGTAAGGATGCCGGCAGTAATATCATCAGGGGCTCCCATTATCCGCACAACCAGGCGTTCTCTGCCGCTTGCGACAAGCTAGGCCTGCTGTACTGGTCTGAACTGTGTTTCTGGGGAATCGGCGGGTTCAATTCCTCCGCGCGGGATTGGCACAGCACAGCGTTTCCCCTTGCGCCTGAGCAGGAGGCGTTCAAGACCAATTGTACCCAGACCTTGAAGGACATGATCAGGCAGCACCGGAACCATCCTTCGATCATTGTCTGGAGCCTGGGCAACGAGGTGGATTATACCGACCCGGCGCAGTACGACGCCTTGAAGAAGTATCTGGCTGAACTGAGCGGGGTGGTTCATGCGGATGACCCGCAGAGGCCTTCGGCCTTGGGCATGGGCGCCGGGCCCTGCGGGTTCCGGGGGCTTGCGCCGCAGGTGGATGTGGCCGGATACAATGGTGACGGCATGGGGGTTTCAAATCCGGGACACCCCAATATCGTGAGTGAATATGGCTCGCCCAGCGAGGACAGCCGGCCCGGCCCTGACCGTGCGGTCGCCACTCCGGGGGAATATCCGTGGCGTGCCGGCTCGATTCTCTGGTGCGGGTTCCATCATGGGAGCCATTACGGCATGGGCCGCTTGGGCTGTGTGGATTATGACCGGATTCCGCACAAATCCTGGTTCTGCTATCGCGAAGCCTGGACGAAGACGCCCAAGCCGGCCTGGCCCGTTTCCGGCACGGCAGCGAAGATTCAATTGACGGCGGACATCTATGCCAATCCCAGCTACGGCGCGGACGGGGCGCATACGGTGGCCTCCGACGGAACGGAAGACGTGATGGTTGTGGCGCGGATCGTCAACGCCTCGAATGAGTGGATTGACAACAATGTGGAGATGACGTTGAAAGTCACCTCCGGGAAAGGGCGGTTCTTTTCCGGGGAGAGCGTGACGGCCCGGACGCCGTGGGGGCTGGCGGGGTTCGAGTTCCGCCCCTCGGGCGCTCCCGGGCCGGTGGTCATTACTGCCACAGCGCCGGGGCTGGCGCCGAGCGTGTTGACCCTGACGGTCAAGGAGTGAAAGGCGATGAGGCGCATAAGGAATATCGTGATGCCGGTTGCTGTTTTGTTTGCCGCAGGGCATGGCGCCGGCGCCGCGGAGAATTCTCTAGGGACGGTGACAGATGTTGACAGCAACGTTTATCACACGGTTATGATCGGGACGCAGACCTGGATGGCGGATAATCTCAGGACCACCCGTTTGAACGATGGTGGCGCGATGGCGCTGGTCACCAACAACGCCGCATGGGCCAAGCTGGAAACGCCCGGGTATTGCTGGTACATGAATGTTGAGTCCGTCAGTAATAGACCCTTCGGTGCCCTGTACAATTGGCATGCCGTCAATACCGGCAAGTTGGCGCCGGCGGGCTGGCATGTGGCAACGGAAGAGGAATGGTGCGCGTTGATCTCCGTCCTGGGCGGTGGAGACGTTGCCGGCGGCAAATTGAAGGCAGCCGGGGCGTCCCAGTGGAAGGAACCGAATGTGGATGCGACCGACAGCGCCGGTTTTTCCGCGCTGCCCGGCGGCCTGCGTGACCAGGAAGGTGTTTTCACGGACGGCGGGCTTGTCGGTGCGATGTGGACAGCCACGGAATACGATTTCACCGTCTCGAAATACTTTAGTCTGAAGTATGACAGCGCTGAAATCCACAGAGGCGGCATACGGAAGGCGAGTGGCCTCAGTGTCCGTTGTGTAAAGAACCCGTGAACACTATAATAGCAACCGCACAAAGGATAATGATGACAACGACAACGTGCAGATGGATGATCGTGGCTTTGGCGTTCGTAACCGCGGCGGGCGCGGCGGAGCTTATGATCGAGGCCGCCGACTTCGACACCGGCAATGTTCTGGTGAGCCTGACGGGGGAGCAATACGCCGACGGCCCTTCCTGCATCTGGAACGGCGGCGAGCTGCCGAACCGGGCCGACTATGTCATCACGCTGCCAGCCGCTGCGGACGTCAAGCTGTCCGCGCTATACGCGGCGCTGGAGCCCCGCCCGGTCGATGTTCTTGTGGACGGCAACAAGGTGCAGACCGGCTTCTCCGGCATCACCGGTAACTGGTACACGAAGTCCGCCAAATGGGAACCGCAGGGCGTGCTGCGCATGGAGGCCGGCACGCACACGCTCACCCTGTCG
>CAZXVN010000622.1:0-6057 GCA_964643945.1 uncultured Lentisphaeraceae bacterium
AATGCAGACGGGCCCATTCGCGCCAGCAGCGAATTCAACGGCGAGGAATACGATGCCCGCAAGGAATTTCCGGGTTGGGACTGGCCGGGTTTTGATGATTCCGCGTGGCGCGTGGCTTCTTTGCGGAATGCCCCATGCGCCAGGCTGCAGGCGCAGATGCTCGAACCGATGCGGGTGACGCAGGTCATAAAGCCGATTGCCATTACGAGTCCGGCCAAGGGCGTTTATATCGTGGATATGGGCCAGAATTTCTACGGTGTCACGCGCATGCATGTGACGGGGCCGGCCGGCACGGAAGTGCGGCTGCTGAGTGCCTACAGCCTGCGTGCCGACGGCACCCTTAAAACCGAGGATAATCGCAAGGCGCGCTGTACGGATATCTACACCTTGAAAGGCAAGGGCCGTGAAACATGGAGTCCGCGTTTCAAGGGCCAGGGATTCCGCCGGGTTCAGGTGACGGGATTTCCCGGCACGCCGACGCTGGAGAACTTTGAAGGGCTGGTTGTCCATACCGATGTTCCCCCGGCAGGTGAATTTGCCTGCTCCAGCGAACTGATCACCCGGATTCATCAGAATATCCGCTGGGGACAGAGAATGTTTAAACGCAGCGTTCCCATGGATCCGGACCGTGATGAGCGGCAGGGCTGGGCGGGAGATCCGGCCAAGGATGCCGAGAGTGATGCCTGCAATTTCAACGTGGCGCCTTTCTATGCCAAGTGGCTGGCCGACCTCAGGGTAGACCAGGGCAAGGATGGAAGTGTGCCCGTTGTTTCGCCTGTTCCCGGCGGACAGCCGGGGAGGGATGGGTACGGGGGGGCTCCGGTCTGGCCGGCTGTCATCACCATTCTGCCTGACTCGCTCCATGATATTTACGGTGATCGCCGGGTGCTTGAGGAGAATTACGCCTCAATGAAACAATGGGTGGATTATCAGATCAAAACCAACCAGAAAGCCGATTTCACGGTGGATTGCAATGACTTTGGGGACTGGTGCGATGTCAGCACGATCGGCATCAACGGGTGGGTGGCCGTGGAGGGGAAAACCTCCAGGGCTCTCATTTCGACCGCCTACCATTACAATAATATCCGCATCGTGACCCGCGCCGCCAGGTTGCTTGGCAAAGCTGAGGACTGTCAGCGTTACGAAGCCCTTGCGGGTCAGGTGGCGGACGCTTTCAATCGCCGCTTCTTTAATCCGACCAACGCGACGTACGCGAGCGAAACGCAATGCGCCTACGCACTGGCTTTGATTTTCGACCTGGTTCCCGCAACTCACCGGGATCGTGTCATCAAGAATCTGGCCGACGACATTCTGGTGAAAAACAAAGGTCATCTCTCTGTTGGCCTGGTCGGCATGCAATGGCTCATGCAGGCGCTGGACAAGAGTGGAAGGAACGATCTGGCCTACACCATTGTCACTCAGACCGACCGTCCGGGCTGGGGCTACATGGTTTCCAAGGGTGCCACCACGGTGTGGGAACGCTGGGACGGAGACACCGTCGGTCCGCTCATGAACAGCGAGGCCTTGCTCATCTTGTCGGGCAATCTCGACGCGTGGTTGTATCAGGTTCTGGCAGGAATCAACTATGATCCGGCGCAGCCGGGGTTCAAGCACAGCATCATCAAGCCGCAGCCGCTTGGCGATCTCACATGGGTGAAAGCGAACCATGATTCGATGTATGGCCGGATTGTCAGCAACTGGAGGCGTGAGGGAGCGAAACTGACGATGGAGGTCACGATCCCCTTGAACACCACGGCCACGGTGTATGTCCCGTCCAAGGATGCCGCCGGAATCACCGAATCGGGCAAGCCGGCGACGAAAGCGAAAGGCGTCAAATTCCTGCGCATGGAAAACGGTGCAACGGTGTTTGAAATCGGGTCGGGTTGTTATCGATTTGTCAGCGAGAAGTGAGAAGCGAGTGACGGTTCTTGGAGTGAAGTGAAATCAAAAGAAAGGATTCTAGAATGAAACGAAAAATCGCTCATCTTTTGTTTTGCTGTCTAATTTCAGCACTTGATCTTTTTGCGCAAGGCACAGAAATACCTGTCATGAAAGCATGGTCTAAGACGTTGGTGAATGCTGCTGTTTTTCGTAGAAATTCGTTAGTGACCCACAACGGAATGCAGTTTACCGCTTTCTACGACAGTACCGGCTATTTGGTACTTGCCAAACGTAAAGCCGAGGAAAGAACGTGGGTTGTAAACAAATCCGAGTTTACCGGAAACGTAAATGATGCACATAACACCATAAGCATTATGGTCGATGGCGAGGGTTACGTACACGTATCGTGGGATCATCATGGCAGTCCGCTGAGCTATTCGCGAAGCAAGATGCCGTATGGTTTGGTTCTCGAACCCAAAATGGCGATGACAGGCAGCGATGAAAAAAACGTGACATACCCCGAATTTTATAAACTTCCTGACGGAAATCTTATCTTTATGTATCGTGACGGAGGTTCGGGCAGTGGAAATCTTGTGATGAATGCGTACGATGTTAAACAAAAAAAATGGAAACGGCTGCACACTTCGCTCGTAAATGGCGAAGGCAGGCGCAACGCCTATTGGCAAGCCTGCGTGGACGTCAAAGGCACAATACACCTATCGTGGGTATGGCGCGAATCGCCCG
This sequence comes from uncultured Lentisphaeraceae bacterium, assembly GCA_964643945.1. GTDB lineage: Bacteria > Verrucomicrobiota > Kiritimatiellia > RFP12 > UBA1067 > JAHFSX01. The sequence continues at coordinate 2,626 of CAZXVN010000622.1, forward strand.
ATGTGGCGTCTAATCATGACCTGTGCTACGCTTGTTCGATAGATGGCGGTGAGACATGGCAAACCTCCATGGGCGTAAAATACAAAATGCCAATCATCGAAGACACTGCCGAAAAGGCCTGCGAAATTCCGCAAGGCAGTGAATTGATTAACACGACCTCTATGTCTGCCGACGCGCTGGGTCGTCCCTACATTGCCACATACTGGAAAACCAAGGGATCTGTTGCCCCTCAATACCGATTAGTATCTTTCGATGGGAAAAAATGGAACACCGTGCAAGTTTCTAATCGTACGACCAATTTTTTGCTCAGTGGCGGCGGCACAAAGAAGATTCCTGTTTCACGCCCGCAAATCATTGTCGATTCCAATGCTGAAAAAACACACGTCTATTATTTTTTCAGAGATGAAGAACGCGGCAGTAAAGTATCGGTTTATATTTGCAATGACTTGGCGCAGGGCAAATGGTCTGTAAAAGACCTTACCGACTATTCCGTCGGCGATTGGGAGCCCTCATTCGACACCGAACGATGGAAAGAATCGAGACAGATAAACCTATTTGTTCAAAAAGTAGGACAAGGAGACGGGGAAAAGCCAGATAATATGCCGGAGCAAATGATAACCGTGTTGGAATGGAAACCGGAAGATCACCAGCAAACCACTCACTAACAAAGAAAAGACAGACAAATGAAACGACTACTGACAGTAGGATTGATGATGGTTGGATTGGTCGCCGGCTGTGCGCTGGCGGACGGGGATTTGGCGAAGAACTTCGCAACGCCGCCCGCTTCGGCGCGGCCGTGGGTGTATTGGTTTCCGCTGAATGGCAACCTGACCAAGGAGGGGATCACTGCCGATCTCGAAGCCATGGCGCGTGTCGGCATCGGCGGCGTGCTCTACATGGAAGTGGATCAAGGCGCGCCCAAAGGCAGCGCTGATTTTGCCGGCCCCTTGTGGCGCGAGATGATCCAGCACGCCTGCAAGGAAGCCAGCCGGCTCGGAATCGAAATCAACATGAACAACGACGCAGGCTGGTGCGGCAGCGGCGGGCCGTGGATCACGCCTGAGCTTTCGATGCAGATCGTCGTCTGGACCGAGACAATGGTCGAAGGCGGAAAACCGTTTGAAGGCGCGCTGGCCAAGCCGCTGGCGAACAAGGGGTTTTATCAGGACATCGCTGTGCTGGCGATGCCGGCGCCTGGTGACGACACGTTTCGCACAAAAAGATTTGAAAGCAAGTCCGCGCTCGATATCACGGTGTTTTTCGACCACTCGCCTGCGAACTTTCCGGAGGCGCCGCAGGACGCGGTGATTCCGCGGGATAAAATCGTGGACGTGTCGTCAAAAATGGATGCCGCCGGCAAGCTGACATGGACACCGCCGGACGGGAAGTGGCTGGTGATCCGGTTCGGGCACACGACGACGGGCTGGGGAAATCAGCCAGCGCCGGAGTCGGGGCGCGGTCTGGAGTGCGACAAGTTCAGCAAAGAAGCGGCGGCGGCGCATTACAACGGGTTGATGGGCAAGGTCATTGCCGACAACAAGCCGCTTTCCGGCCGCGGCAAGGTGCTCGTCTCGACGCACATCGACAGTTGGGAAGTCGGCACGCAGAACTGGACGCCGAAGATGCGCGAGGAGTTCAAAAACCGGCGCGGGTACGATTTGTGGAAATGCCTGCCGGCCTTCACGGGGCGCGTGATCGACAGCACCGAGGTGACGGAGCGGTTTCTCTGGGACCTGCGACAGACGATTTCCGATTTGATCGTCGAGAACTACGCTGGCGAGTTCCGCCGCCTGGCGAACAAGGACGGCCTGCGGCTCTCCATTGAGGCTTATGACCGTGCGCCGGTAAACGAAATGACCTACGCCGGCGAGGCCGACGAACCGATGGGCGAGTTCTGGAAGGTCGGTGCCAACACCGACCGCACCTGCACGGAGATGGCGTCCGCGGGGCATGTGTACGGCAAGAAGATTATCGGTGCCGAGGCGTTCACGTCGAGCGACGGGGAGAAGTGGCAGCAGCATCCCGCGACGATCAAGGAACTGGGCGACTGGGCATTTTGCGAGGGCATCAACCGCTTTGTCTTCCACCGTTACGCCGCCCAGCCGTGGACGAACGTCGTGCCCGGCATGAGCATGGGTCCGTGGGGCCTGCACTACGAACGGACGCAAACGTGGTGGGAGCAATCCAAGGCGTGGCACCAATACCTCGCCCGCTGCCAGTATCTGCTTCAGCAAGGCCTCTTCGTGGCGGACGTGCTTTACCTGGAGGCTGAAGGTGCGGGACGGCAGTTCTCCGCACCGGGCGGCGCGGAGATCGCCTCGCGCATGCGCGGCGGCTACAACTACGACGGCTGCCCTCCGGAAGTCGTGCTCACGCGGATGACGGTCAAAGACGGACGGCTCGTGCTGCCGGACGGGATGAGCTACCGGGTGCTGGTGTTGCCCGGCTGCGAGACGATGACGCCGCGGCTGCTGCGAAAGCTCACGGAACTTGTGGATGCGGGTGCGACAATCATCGGCGGAGGCAGGCCGCCGGAGAAATCATCGAGCCTGGCCGACATGGGAGCGGGCGATGCAGAGGTGAAAAAACTCGCCGCCGAACTCTGGCCGAAGCTCGTGACCGGCAAGAACGCCGCCCAGGTACTTGCCGAGCGTGGCGTGAAGCCGGATTTCAGCGCGACGCCGATGTTGCGGTACACGCATCGAACCATCGGCGATGCCGACGTGTATTTTGTTGCGAACCCCCAGCCGTTTGATGTCGCGGCAGTGGCATCGTTCCGTGTCCTTGGCAAACAGCCCGAAGTGTGGTGCCCTGAAACCGGCCGCACAGCGCCGGCAGTCGCCTTTGATGAGAAAGACGGTGTCACGCGTGTGCCGCTGAGCCTGGGAGCGAGCGGCTCCCTGTTTGTCGTGTTCCGAAAATCCGCTGACGCGGCGAAGCAGGTCGTCTCGATCACGCGCGACGGCAAGGAACTGTTGCCGCTGCAAGCCGCAGCGAAGCAACAAGCGCCGGAGGAGTGTAAGCCCTTTACGATTGTCGCCTGGGTCAAGCCCGGCGCCGACATCGGCTTGCCCGACGAAGCCAGCAGCGGGGTCACCGGGCAAAAGCCACCGCTCAACTACGTGCTTTATCCAGTGCCCGGCCATGAAGTGTGGACCGGCAACGCGGCGGGTGCCGGTCTCGCTGTTGGCCGCAACGGCGTCACCGTGGTCGAACACGGCGGGAGCCATTTGGCCGCGGTGGTGGTGTGCCCGACGCCGGTGACCGATTGGACGCACATTGCCTTCGTGTATCGCGACGGCAAGCCGCAACTCTACCTCAACGGCAAATTGGCGCGCACGGGATTGAAGAGCGACTTCACTGTTCATGGCAGCGTCGGCGTGAGCCACACGCGCGAGGTCGTACCGTTCAAAGGCCAGCGTGCCGGTTTGC
>CAZXVN010000623.1:0-10968 GCA_964643945.1 uncultured Lentisphaeraceae bacterium
AACCAGGATGGGCTTGCGTGGCCAGGCAAGTGTGCCCAGTAGCCGGAACGGTAGAAATCCGTATCTGTCTCGACATCTCGTTGAAGTAGTGGTAGTTGCGCATGTGGAGTGCGCGGAAGATCGCTGGAACTTCGGACTAGAACGGGATTCTGGGGGACAAGCGCACGGCAAGCGGCAATGTGCTCAATTCGGCTGTGTACAACGGGCTGCCGCCGTTTGACGGGCCGAAGGTGATTTACGGGGAGTGGTGCCAGTGGGGCGCGGAACGGCTCAAGCGCGAAAAGGTGGCGTTCAAGCAGACGCCGTATGACATCAGGGTGCGATAAGGTGCGAAAGAGGTTTAGCCGCAGGGAACGCAGAGAGCGCGAAGGGAAAAAGAGCATGACAAGCGAGACGTTGGCCTTTTTTGAAAACTACAAGATCCGGCGGCAGTATGATGAAGCAAAAGGGGTTTGGTTGTTTTCGGTCGTGGATATCCTTCAGGTGTTGCTTCAACAGCCCGATTTCCAAGCCGCACGAAATTATTGGAAAGTGTTGAAGAACCGCTTGTCAAAGCCAGCAAAGGGCAACTGCTGTATGTGATGGCCGTCGAAAATGACGAACTCGGCCGTTCGGTTGAGGGACAGATAAAGGCCGTATTAAACGGCTGAAGTGGCACGCTTAACCTGCGGTATCCGGTTATTTTCCCATCATCTCCTTTACCCGATTGCTGACCTTCTTCATTTCCTCCCTGCTCAGCCCCTCCAGCCCCGCCAGGACGGCCTCCACTTTCGCGCCAGCCGCGGACAGACTGTTGGACTTGCCGATCTCCGGAAGCGCGGCGGTGGTCGCCTGCAGCGTCTTCTCGCTGGCGCGGTAATACCGCGCCGTCATTTCCAGCGAGGCGTGGCCCGCCTGTTGTCGTACCGCGTCCATCGGAATCCCGTTCTCGAGTAGCGCGGTGATATGCGAGTGCCGCAGCGAGTGGAACCCGACCTGCGCCACGTCCCGGCTGTACCCGGTAACGTCTAGGCGGGTCACGATATTCGCGTCCTTGAACACTTTCTGGATGCGCTTGGAAACCGCAGCGACTCCAGACTTCGTCGTGTACAGCGCCCCGAGTTCGGGCAGTACCAGCCCGCGCCGATCCTCCTTGGGCACCTGGTCGAGCAGGCTGAACAGGGTGGGGTGGGCCGTGAGCGTGATGACCTCGTTGCTCTTGCGCGTCTTGTGCGGGGTGTAGCGGATCTTCCGAGCCCCCATGTCGATCATGTCCCAGCGCATCATGACGCAGTCGCCCAGCCGCGCGCCGGTGTAGTATCCGAGCGAGAAGAGGATCTCCATCTCGCCCTTGCCCTCCAGCAGACTCGACACCTTCTGCAACTCTTCGGCCGTCAGCGGCCGTTTGCGGGCCGACGGGGCGGGGCAGGTCAGTGAATCGCCGTTGCGCCCCGCTTTTACGGCACGGGTTTTTGACTCTTGCATACCGACCTGAAGGTATGTATAGTAAATGGCTCTTTCAACCCGAAGGGACAGACATGGCCAGACGGACCAAAGCGGAGGCGGAGCAGACGCGTCAGAAGATCCTGAAGGCGGCGCTCGACCTGTTCACCGAAAAGGGGTATGAACGCACGACCTTCGAGGATGTCGCCGAGCGCATCCAGCTGACCAAAGGCGCGGTCTACTGGCATTTCAAAAGCAAGCCCGACCTGTTCGCCGAACTTGTTGCCGACATGACGGCAAAACACAACGACCAGGTGACCCGCGTGTTGCCCTCCCCGGTCTCGCTGCAAGGCTTAACCGCGCACTTTGTCGAGCGGGCGCGTTTGATTCTCGGCAAGCCGGTCAACCGCAAATATTTTCAGATGATGATGAGCCTGGACTGGCCCGCGGCGAAATTCATGCCCGTCAAACGCCGCCTCCGGCAGATGGAATCAGGCCCCTTTGTGATCATTGAAACCACCTTGGCCGCTTTGAAAAAAACCGGCGAGGTGCGTCCGGACACCGACATCGCCACCGTGACGGCGGTGCTGGGCGCGGTGTGGTTGGGGTTGATGAAGTTGCAGATCGACCAGTGCCTTGAGCTCGATTTTCAGAAAGCCATCCGTTTCGGGTTCAGCACGGTGCTCGACGCCATCAGGGCGTAATGTTTTCAAGAAAGAGAGAAGAATCGTAATGACAACGACACACTTTGAGAGGCGCGCTGTGTCCCTCCGGAGCCGCGTGTTCATGACTCCCCTTTTCTGCGGGCTCCTGCTGACCGCCTGCAACCGCCAGCCGAAAGCCGAGCCCCCGCCGCCCGTGCCGGAAGTGGCAACGGTGACGGTCGCCCGGAAGCAGGTCCTGCTGACCACGGAGCTGCCGGGACGGACCTCCCCCTATCTGATCGCCGAAATCCGCCCGCAGGTCAGCGGACTCATCCAGAAGCGGCTCTTTACGGAAGGCGCCGACGTCAAGGCCGGGCAGCCCCTTTATGAAATCGACCCCGCCCCGTTCCAAGCGGCGCTGGACAATGCCGCGGCGAATCTTGAGGTCACGCGGAAAGGAGCCGACCGGGCGCGGGCCGCGCTGAACGCCAGCATCGCGGGCGTCGCCCGGCAGCAGGCGACGGCGGCCTTTGCGCGCACGAACCGGCAGCGGTTCGAGGATTTGCTCAAAGAGAAAGCTGTCTCCGCCAGCGACTGCGAACAGGCCGTGACCGTCGCCACTGTGGCCGACGCCACCCTGACGGTCGCCGAGGCCGACGTGCAGAGCGCCCGCGAAGCGGTGGCGGCGGCCGAAGCGGCCATCCGGCAGGCCGCGGCGGCGCTTGAGACGGTCCGCATCAACCTGGAATACACCCGGATCACAGCCCCCATTTCCGGCCGCATCGGCAAATCCGCCGTGACGGACGGGGCCATCGTGACGGCGTTCCAGCCGACGCCCCTCGCAACCATTCAGCAGCTCGACCCCATCTATGTGGATGTGCCCCAGTCCACCTCCGAGCTGCTTCGATTGCAGCGCCGTTTGGACGACGGGCGGCTGAATCGCGGCGGGGCGGAGAACGCGAAACAGGTGCAGCTTCTTTTGGAAGACGGGACCCCGTACCCGCTGGCAGGGACGCTCCAGTTCCGCGATGTGTCAGTGGATCCGTCCACAGGGTCGGTGATTCTGCGGATGGTCTTCCCCAACCCGGACGGCATGCTGCTGCCGGGCATGTTCGCGCGGGCGGTTGTGAAAGAGGGCCTCAACGAACAAGCCCTGCTGATCCCTCAGCAGGCCGTGTCGCGCGACCCCAAAGGAAACCCCCTGGCGCTGATCGTGGACGCGGCCGGCACGGTTGCGCAACGCGCCTTGGTTGTTGAACAGGCCATTGGCGACCAGTGGCTGATCTCCTCCGGGCTTGAGCCCGGCGACCGGGTGATCGTCGAGGGCAGGCAGAAAGAGCGCCCCGGCTCCGCCGTCAAAGAGGTACCGTTCGCGGGCACCCGCGAACAGACCCCCTCTCCGACTACCCCGCCCCAGCCTGCCTCAAAAGCGAACTAACGGAGCCGCGCCATGCTTTCACTCTTCTTCCTGAACCGTCCTGTTTTCGCCTGGGTCATCGCCATCATCCTGATGGTGGCGGGCGGCTTGGCGATCCACTCGCTGCCCATCGCGCAGTATCCGCCCATCGCGCCGCCCTCCATCGCCATCGAAGGCTTTTATCCGGGCGCGTCGGCGGAGACCGTGGAGAACAGCGTCACGCAGATCATCGAGCAGAAGATGTCCGGCTTCGAAAAGATGCTGTATCTCTCGGCCAGCAGCGACTCGGCCGGCGCGGCCCGCGTTGAGCTGACGTTTGCGCCGGGGACCGATCCCGACCTCGCCTGGGCCCAGGTTCAGAACAAGCTCCAGCTCGCCATGGCGAGCCTGCCGGAAATGGTGCAGCGCCAAGGCGTCAAGGTCAGCAAGTCCACGCGGAATTTCTTGATGGTCGTGGGGCTGATCTCAGAAAACGGGAGCATGGAAGGGAATGACCTGAGAGACTATGCCCAGTCCAGCCTGGAGAAGGTGCTCTCGCGGGTGCCGGGCGTGGGCGAGGTCATGATCTTCGGCGGCCAGTACGCCATGCGCGTGTGGCTGAACCCCGACAAGTTGACCGAATACCAGATGACCGTCCAGGATGTGGTCATGGCGTTGCAGGCCTATAACGTGGAGGTGTCTGCGGGCCAGTTCGGCGGAGCGCCCGCAGTGGCAGGCCAGCGCCTGAACGCCAGCATCATTGTCCAGAGCATGCTCAAGACGCCCGAGGAGTTTGCGGCGATTCCGCTGCGTACCAACCCGAACGGGTCTGTCGTGCGCGTCCGCGACGTGGGGCGGACAGAGCTCGGGACCGAAGCTTACGATGTCGACGTCTACAATAACGGCAGGCCCTCTGCGGCCCTGGCCATCCGGCAGGCGGCAGGCGCCAACGCGCTGGCGACAGCTGACGCGGTCAAGGCCAAGCTGAATGAGATGAGCACCTTCTTTCCCTCCGGCATGAAGGTGGTTTACCCCTATGACACCACGCCCTTCGTCCGCGTGGCGATCGGGGAGGTGGTCAAGACCCTGTTCGAGGCGATCCTGCTGGTTTTTCTTGTGATGTACCTGTTCATGGGGAACATGCGGGCCACGCTGATTCCCACGATCGCCGTGCCGGTGGTGATTTTGGGGACGTTCGCGGTGCTGGGGCTGTTCGGGTTCTCCATTAACATGCTGACCATGTTCGCCATGGTGCTGGCCATCGGCCTGCTGGTGGACGACGCCATTGTGGTGGTGGAGAACGTGGAGCGCATCATGAGCGAAGAGGGCCTCTCACCCTTGGAAGCCACGCGCAAGTCGATGGACCAGATCACCGGCGCACTGGTCGGCATCGGGCTGGTGCTCTCGGCGGTGTTCGGACCGATGGCGTTTTTCACCGGATCCACGGGCGTCATCTACCGTCAGTTCTCCGTGACCATCATCGCCTCCATGCTGCTTTCGGTGGTGGTCGCCCTGGTTCTGACGCCGGTCCTGTGCGTCGCCTTCCTCAAGCCCGTGGCCAAGGGGCACGAGGCGTCGGAGTCCGGCGTCTGGTTCATGCGGCCCTTCTTCCGCTGGTTCGACCGCCTCTTTTCCCGGGCCAGAGACAGCTATCTCCGCCTGGTGGGGCAGTCGCTCTCCCGCGTCGTCCGCTACATGGTGATCTTCTTGCTGATCGTGGCAGCGATGGGATTCCTCTTCAGACGGATGCCCACGGCCTATCTCCCGGATGAAGATCAAGGCATCATGATGGTGCAGGCCATGCTTCCGGCCAACTCGACCCTGGAGCAGACCAAGGAGGTCATGGATTCGGTCAAAAGATATTTCATGGAACACGAGAAAGAGGCTGTGGAATCCTGCATGACGATTTCCGGCCAGAACTTCTCAGGCCGTGGACAAAACGCAGGCATGGCGTTCGCCAAACTGAGGGACTGGAAACTTCGCGAAAGGCCTGACCTGAAGGTTACGGCGGTCGCCGGAAGAGCCATGGGCGCTTTTTCTCAGATCCGCAACGCCATGGTCTTTGCCTTTCCGCCGCCGGCGGTCATCGAGCTGGGCATGGCAAAGGGATTTGATTTTCAGTTGCTGGACCGGGGAGGCATAGGCCACGACGGCCTGATGGCGGCCCGGAACCAGCTCCTTGGCATGGCGGCCAAGGATCCGGCCTTGACCAAGGTCCGGCCCAACGGTCTTGAAGATGTTCCCCAATACCGGATTGACGTGGACTGGGAAAAGGCCGGCGCGTTGGGAATTCCCATCACGTCGATTCACAACACGATCTCAGCGGCCTTCGGCAGCGCATACGTCAACAATTTCATTCAGGGCGGCCGGGTGAAAAGGGTGTATGTCCAAGCCGACGCCCCCTTCCGCATGCTGCCCCAGGACTTGAAAAAACTGTATGTGCGTAACGCGACCGGCAAGATGGTGCCCTTCGCCTCGTTCGCGACCGGGCACTGGTCTTCAGGCTCATCCAAACTGGAACGCTTCAACGGCTTCCCCTCTCTCAACATCCAGGGCGAATCCGCGCCGGGCAGGAGTTCCGGCGAAGCCATGCAGGCGATGGAAAGCTTTGTCAAGAAGCTCCCGCGCGGGATCGCCTTCGACTGGACGGGCCTGTCCTATCAGGAACGGCAGGCCGGCTCTCAAACGGCACCCCTTTACGCCTTCTCTGTTCTCATCATCTTCCTCTGCGTAGCGGCCTTGTATGAGAGTTGGACCATACCGTTCGTTAATTTGCTGATGTTGCCTCTGGGTGTTTTTGGTGCGACGGTGGCAACCTGTTTCCGCGGCATGCCCAACGACGTTTACTTCCAGATCGGCTTCCTAACCACGCTGGGGCTCTCGACTAAGAACGCCATCCTGATCATCCAATTCGCGAAACACCGCATAGACAATGGGGATGGGTTGGTCGCGGCAACACTCAATGCGGTTAAGACCCGATTCCGACCTGTTATGATGACATCACTGGCTTTCTTTTTCGGTGTCTTGCCTCTCGCCATCGCCACTGGAGCCGGTGCGGGCGCACAAAACGCTATCGGCACGGCAGTTGTCGGCGGGATGATCTCCGCGACCTTTGTCGACCTCCTCTTTATCCCGCTGTTTTTCGTGCTGGTTACCCGTTTCTTCGAAAGGGGTCGAACGCAACCGGCCGCCGCTGGCGGCCCAGACGTCCCAACGGCAAAGGGGGCTTTAACATGAAACAATCCGTCATTCTTCTTTTACTCGGAATCGCCATCGCCCCGCTGGGCTGCACCCTGGCCCCGAAATACACCCGGCCAATTGCCCCCGTCCCGGCGGCGTGGCCGGCCGGCGCGGCCTACGCGGAAACCGCGGCAACGACCAACGCCTTGGAAGCCGCGGCCTTGAGCTGGCAGGAATTCTTCACCGACGCCAAGTTGCGGCAGGTCATCGGCGCGGCGCTGACGAACAACCTCGACCTGCGGGTGGCCGCCCTGAACGTGGAATTGTCCCGGTCACTGTATGGCATCCGGCGCGCCGAGCTGTTGCCGGCGGTCAGCGCGTCCGGCAGCGGCAGCAAGCAGCGGGATCCCGCCGATCTCTCCGCCCCCGGGCAGCGCCAGATCGTCGAACGCTACAGTGCGAACCTCGGCGTCTTTTCATGGGAGCCCGACTTCTTCGGGCGCATCCGCAGCCTGAAGGACCGTGCCCTGCAAGAATACATGGCCACGGAGCAGGCCCGCCGCAGCGCGCAGCTTCTGCTCGTGTCCTCCGTGGCCACCGCCTACCTGACGCTGGCCGCAGACCGGGAAAGCCTCAGCCTCGCGGAAACCACGTTGAAGTCCCAGCAGGACGCCTACGCCTTGATCAGGCGGCGCAACGAGATCGGCATCGTGACCGAACTGGACCTTTACCGCGCCCAGACTCAGGTGGACACCGCCCGCGGCGATGTCGCCCAGTTCAAGCAGCGGACGGCGCAAGGCGAAAACGCGCTGACCCTGCTGGCCGGCGCGCCGGTGCCCCCCGAACTGCTGCCCGCGCAGTTGGCGGACGTCATGCCGCCCCAAGACATCCAGGCGGGCGTGTCCTCAGAGGTGCTCCTGCGCCGCCCCGATGTGGCCCAGTCCGAAGACCTGCTCAAAGCCGCCAACGCCGACATCGGGGCCGCGCGAGCCGCGTTTTTCCCGCGCATTTCACTGACGGCCGCCTTCGGCACCGCCAGCAGCGAACTCGACGGGCTCTTCAAACCCGGCTCGAAGACTTGGAGTTATGCGCCGCAAATGACCATGCCGGTTTTCGATGCACGCACCTGGTCGGCATTCAAGGCGGCCAAAGCGCAGCAGAAGATCGCCGTAGCCCAATACGAAAAGTCCATTCAGAGCGCCTTCAGGGAAGTGGCCGACACGCTGGCCGTGCGCGGGACCGTCAACGAGCGGGTCGAAGCGCAACAGTCGCTGGTCAATGCCGTCGCGGCCACCTACCGCTTGTCGACGTTACGCTATGACAAGGGCATCGACAGCTACCTGAGCGTCCTGGACGCACAGCGCTCGCTTTACAACGCGCAGGAGGGCCTTGTCGTCCTCCGGCTCGCGAAGCTTGCCAGCCAAGTGCGTCTTTACGCGGCGCTTGGCGGCGGATGCCTCCCCACTGGGCTCCAGCCCAACGATTTGTGAACATCCGCAGCCTCACTCGCCATCGGAGTCGCCCAACACATCCTGCACCGCTTTCATCAGGACTTCCGGCTGAACGGGCTTGTCGAGCCAGCGATCATGTGGAAAGAAAGACTTTTCGATCTGGGTACTGTAGTCGTAGGTCTCGTTGACGCTGGTCAGCATGATGACGGGGATATCGCGCGTGGCGGCGTTTTCCTTAAGTTCACGGGTCATGTCTAGCCCTTCGCACAGATGGGCCATCATAACGTCGAGCAAAATGAGATCTGGCTTCCGGGCCTGCAACTCCAAGCGACACTGTTTGGTAGATAAAGCTGTCCGCACCTCGTATCGTGGCGATAATGTCACCCTCGCAAACTCGATACAATCCGGATCGTCATCAACCACCAGTATCATCTGCTTGTTTCTCATGGACGGTTCTCCTATCGTTGTTGGGTTGTTAATGAAACACTTGAAATTGAGCAACGCACTCGTTGTTAAGGCAAGACCGAAGTCACCGACGGGAATTTCTTCAACGCCCGTTCAAGAACTCCATGGCAATACGCAATTGCCAGGCCATAGTTCGTGATCGGCACGCCGGCGTTACAGCATTTCAATATCCGCGACAAAACATGCTTGCGGTTGAACGTACACGATCCGCACTGTATCACCAGCCCATATCTGCTGAGATCGTCAGGAAAATCACTGCCGCTAACCACCGTGAATTCCAGTTTGCCGCCAACTTTGCGATTTAGCCACATGGGGATCTTTGTCCGGCCGATGTCGTCCCCTATCGGATGATGCGTACAGGCTTCTGCGATCAGCACTTTGCTGCCAGACTTCAGATTGCTTATTGCAAGGGCACCTTCAGCATATATCTTCAGGTCTCCTTTGTACTTGGCAAAAAGGATTGAGAAAGAAGTGAGCGGTATGTCCTGTGGTGTGTCGGCGGCAACTTTCTCGAAAGCTTGCGAGTCAGTCACCACCAGTGCCGGTTTTTTTTTCAAGTTGCCCAGCATCTCTTTCAGTTGTCCCTCCTTCACCACAACCGCACAGCAGTCATGATCAAGCAGGTCGCGTATCGCTTGTACCTGCGGCAGAATAATTCTGCCTTTCGGCGCTTCGAGGTCGATGGGGACAACCAGAACGACGATATCGCCCCTGTCCACCAGATCGCCTACTATCGCCGGCGAATCCAAGTAATCATCCGGCAGGACACTGATGAGCTTTTCCTTGAACTCAACGATTCCGGATTGCGATGTTGCTATTGTTTGAATGTGAGGGATTCTGTCCGCATCCAGCCTCGCCAGCCTGTTCACGTCGGGAACAGCCAGATCGGCTTTGTTAAACACAACGATGACAGGTATCCGGCGCGCCCTCAAATCAGACAGTAACCCGTCTTCAAACACATCCCATTTTCCGGCTTCGGCTACGAGAACAGCAACATCAGCACGATCGATGGTCAGCCGTGTTTTATCAACACGCATTCCGCCCAATCGGCCTATGTCGTCGAGTCCTGCCGTATCAATCAAGACAACGGGGCCTATCGGCAGAAGCTCCATCGCCTTTTCCACAGGATCCGTCGTTGTACCCGCGATTTCGGAGACAATCGCCACTTGCTGGCCTGTCAAGGCGTTGAGGAAGGAAGACTTGCCGACATTCCGTCGCCCATATATTCCGATGTGCAGCCTCATACCTTTTGGGGTCTTATCCATTTGCCACCTCCTCTCCCTTGCGTTTAACGGCATGGGGCGAGTCGCCCCACTTGTTGAAGCCTATCGTCTCTCCCATGGCAAGTATGCGACCGCGCAGGCATTCCGAGCATTCCTCCGGCGTGTCACTTACGCAGGGTTTGCCGGGATATATTGCATAATCACTGCGATACTTTGATGGCGTTATGTTCGGCATAATCACATTTGCTCCCGCCATCAGGCCCTTTTCGCGCCCCTGGGGATCCAGCGCCTGCAGCGCGGTTGTTGACGCGATATTGATGTTTGGCATCAGAATCCGGCACAGCGCCATCATCCTCAGCGTCATGTTGAATCGGGCTTCAGGGTCACGATCACCCGCCTTGGCGACAAGTGGCGTACCGCCGTGCGGAATGTAAGGTCCCATGCCAAGCATGTCGACGTCCAATGTTTTAAAGAACAAGATGTCATGCGCAAGGCTCTCAACGGTCTGCCCAGGCAATCCAATCATCACACCCGTGCCAACCTGGTACCCGATGTCACGCAACATCTTCAGGCAATGCTTCCTCGCCCGAAAATCAGCACCGGCCGGATGAATGGCATTGTACAGGCTCTCCTCCGACGATTCAATCCGTATCAGATACCGGTGTGCACCGGCATTGAACCAGCGACCGTAGCACTCCCGATCTTGTTCGCCAAGCGACAATGTGACGCCCAGCTCATTGCCGGATCTCTTTTTTATCTCCCTGACTGCGCGCTCAATAAAGTCCGCAAAGAGGTTGTCGCGCCGTTCACCCGCCTGCAACACCACAGAGCCATATCCCTTTCTCCATGCCCATAAGGAGGCGGAAATGATTTCGTCTTCTGTCATGCAATACCGATTCACCAGCTTGTTGCCGCGCCTGAGCCCACAGTAATGACAATCGCACTCGCACCTGTTGCTGACCTCCAGCAATCCTCTGAGGTAAACAACCTTTCCTACATTTTTCTCTTTTACGCGGTAAGCAGCGTTGAACAGACCTTCCATGCATTCGACATCATCAAGACCCAGCAAAGCACTCAAATCGCGCACCGTGGCAGCCTCAGGATGATGCTCAAGATTCTCAAGACGCTTGCGCCACATTCTTTGCCTCAGTAATTGATATCCCGTTCCCCGGAACCCCTGATCCTGT
>CAZXVN010000624.1:0-2972 GCA_964643945.1 uncultured Lentisphaeraceae bacterium
ATCCGCGTGCCGCAATCGTCAGTAGGGTTGCCAGGCGTGCGCGGGAGGCGGTTGCGGCAAGTTAAGCGGGGGAAGCGCGTTAGGCGCGATAAGCGGGGGGGCGGGGGTGTCGGACGACCTGGCTAAACGGCTGGGGGGATGGACCGAGGACGCGACAGCGGCCCGCTACGACCACGCTGAGCGCGTGGAGGAGCTGCGGGCGGCGGTGGAAAAGGCGGGGTAATCCGGGGAAAGAAAACCCCTCAGAAGGTCGGATACGAAAGCGAGGTGGGATCGGGGACAATAAGTTTGAGGAACGGATCACGGTAGTGTTCGTTCCCGACTCCGCATCTTCAGAGTCGGGATCGCAGGCGCGTCATTGAGCTAGCCGGGAGTGCCAATAACCAAATACCACGGCTTGAGCGTCCTTGCCGTAGACGACATGGCCATCGGAAAGCAAATCCACCGGCAACAGATTCCAATGCGTGGAATCAGACGGGAACGTCGACAGCGTGATCTTCGTCAACAACACATGGGCCACGACAAATCGATCAGGTTTTGCAAGTGAGCGCAGGAGGTATGGCACCGCATTTGTCCCCATAATCATTACTTGCAGGGCGTTCGTGCCCTTAATTGTTGGCTGAACACCGAGATCGGTTCCATCCCAACTGACATCTTTGTTGTTCAGCAGATTAACCAATGTACGTGCAGACACAGGGGACCCATCACCTTCGGAGAAGGGCAACATGTCATTGCATCCGAGGAGGAGCAAGAGCACCCCTACAGCTGTAAGTAGCCGCAGACTGGGCCTCACTTTTGCGTCTCCTGAACACTCGTAACATTTCCATCTTTCACGGTTACTGATTGGATGGTTGTCTTGGTTACGCTGGTCTTCTTCCCATCCTTATCGTTTTCAATTTGCCGTGACCAAGTGATGGGGATTGTAATGGAACCATCTGCGTTTATGGTCGTCGTTCCCTGGCTTCCGCGAATGCTGCCAGTAACGTTCTGCTCAGCTTTTACTCCTTCCTTATGGGTTGTCTGATAAGCTTTCTTATTGATCTGTTTCTCCCACTGTTCAACGACCTCGTGTATGACTTTGCTGTCTTGGGTACCGGCACCACCTGTCTCAGGAAACTTCGCGATGTCGCCAAGATCAATCTCTTCCCCCGCATAACTTCCCACGATGGCCATCTTAGAATCGTAGGTAACTTTGATCTTACAGGTCCTGCTGTCCTTCTCCATATCATCGATCAGTTTCTTCAGTTCATCATTTGCCTTCTCCCTTACCTTCGACAACGCCGCTTTAGCCGCTTTGACAGCTGCGTCGCCACCCACAAAAACGATCTCTCGTCCATCACGGTCAACAAGCATTATGGAACTATTGTTACAGAAGCCATAAAGGTTCCGCCCTCCAGTTTCTTCAATCGGATCCCGCGACAGCCACCTGCCCTGGTCAGGGTGATAGAATGCGTAGGCGGGAAGGGCGCAGCTACTTAGAATCAATCCGCTCAACAGCGAAGACCGAAGGAATCCCAGGCTTGCCTCTCTCATTTTCCGTCGCCCTCCATGAGTTCGTACTGGTCAATATCTGGACCACCTGATTCGAGCCGCTGAAAGCCATGGCACAAGCTTTCTGGTTTGATAATCGCAAAAGCCGGTTGACCTTGTCAAGGTCAACACCCTCCTTGATGCGCAGACAATCAGCGAAGACCTTGGCGGTGAGGAACTGTTTTTCACGCTTGTGCTGCTTGAGGCAGAGTGCCCGCGTTTCCAAGAAGGCGGCGAGTTCCCGGCGTGGGGACAGGGATTTCATGTACATGCCGGTTTCAACTTCCTCCTTGGATATGGGCCACGGCCACTCCATATACTCCTTGTCTGGGAAGCAGTTGAGCCCTCGGCTTGTCCCCTCGATGTTGAACCGCTCCTTGGCGTCCTCCCATCTCGCAAAGAGGTGCCCTTTACTCTCCACCAGCTTCAGCGGGTAACCCAGCCGCCTGCCGATGGCGACATAGAACACCGGCAGCGACGCGCATGTGCCCTGATGCTCGTCTTCGGTCAGGCCATGCACGAACAGGTCCTTGGGGTTCCCGAAGAATGAGAGGTCATTGGACATGAGTTCCACCGGCCCCGCCCTCATCCGCTCGTCCTTGTTGTAGCAGACCTTGAAGTCCTCCTGCAGGATGCAGACCATCATGAGGATACGGAAGTAGGACTCGGAGTTGTTGTACTCGGCGGGCGCATCCTTGAACTTGTGGAAGTTTCTGTCCGTCTCCCGCCGCACCCACTCAGCCCACTGGTCAAGCGTCTTCAAACTCTTCTCAACATCAAGGTTCTCCGCGCCAGGAAGCCCCTTGGCGACGAGCAGGTTAATCTCGGCTATGTCATAATCCGGTGCGGACGCCTTTTTATCAAGGGCCTCGCACAGATTGAACTCTTCGACATCGTAACGGGGGGCCGGCACCGGCGGCGGCAGCCGCTGGCTCGCAATCATCGAAAAAGTGGACTGCTCAAGACGCCCCACACGCGTCTGCATCTCTCCGAGTTTCTTCAGCGCGAACTGTCTGGATGACTCATCCATCTGCGCTCGCACCAGATCGTTCTGATGTTGCCTGTAATCCTGATTCCGCTGCGAGGGGCTCGTATGATCGCATTTATGTATGCGGCACCAGGAATCGCGCTTGCCGTTAATGCCGGTAGCCATCCCGAACCTGATCGCGTCCTTATAGTGCGTCTCCCGATCCGCCAGACGCTTCTTGTCTGATTCCAGCATGCGGTCGAGTTGGTCAAGGAATTTGATCTTCTCGCCAATGACCCCTTTCTGGTCCTTTAGCCGCTGACGTTGACGCGCCAGTTCCTCCTGCGCCTGCTGCGCCGGAAGCCCTGACAGCGCGTCGATGATCTGCAATGTTTGCAACACCCGGATCTTGAGATCGCAGAGCTCAATATCACGGTAAATGATGTACTGTCCGTCCTGCTCAAGGCTGCGTTTC
>CAZXVN010000625.1:0-1885 GCA_964643945.1 uncultured Lentisphaeraceae bacterium
CGGTGGTGCCAACCTGCGCGTGATGGAGCAGATGCGCGAGATTAAGGAGCACGTCGAACACTGGGATCAGGAGGGGGATGTGGCCGATTACCTGACCAAGGTTCTCAACAAACAGGCGGGCGACGGCACGGGGTTGATCTA
Source organism: uncultured Lentisphaeraceae bacterium (assembly GCA_964643945.1). GTDB lineage: Bacteria > Verrucomicrobiota > Kiritimatiellia > RFP12 > UBA1067 > JAHFSX01. The sequence goes on from CAZXVN010000625.1 coordinate 142, forward strand.
CGGGCTTGGACACGCGGTCTACACGTTGTCCGATCCTCGCACCGATATGTTGCGCGCGAAGGTTCGTGACCTAGCTAAGATCAAGGGCCGCGAAGAGGAGTTTCACCTGTACGAGACAATCGAGCGTATCGGCCCAGGGCTCTTCAACAAGAACCGCGCCAAACCGCGCGATCTTTGCGCCAACGTGGACTTCTACTCTGGGTTTGTCTACGACATGCTCAACATCCCGATCGACCTCTACACGCCCATCTTCGCGGTCGCGCGTGTGGTCGGCTGGTGTGCGCACCGGATCGAAGAGCTTCTCAACGGCGGGCCGATCATCCGCCCGGCGTACAAGGCCGTTTTCGAGCAACGTCCGTTCCTGCCGATGGATATGCGTCAGTAAGTCGCGCGGGCGGTTTTTTTCTCGCCGGGGGCCTCTATGGAAATGCGCAATTACAAGCCGACGATGCGGTACCGACCTTACGGCACGAAAACGGATGTGCGGGTCTCCATGCTGGGCATCGGGGCCATGCGATTGCCGATGGTTGACGGCAAGATCGATGCTCCGCGCGCCATCGACCTGATCGAGGCCGGCCTCGACGGCGGCATCAACTACATCGACACCGCCTATGTCTACAACGACGGTGAGAGCGAACGGGTGGTCGGCCGTGCACTCGACAACGGGTGGCGCGACAAGGTGTATGTGGCGACCAAGATGCCGGTCTGGGAACTCGAGAAGCCGGGTGACCAGAACCGGTTTTTCGAGACGCAGCTGACGCGCTTGCAGACGTCCCGGATTGACTTTTATCTCTTGCACGCGCTGAACACGCTTTACTGGAAGAAGGCGATTAAATCGAGGTCGCTGGAGTGGCTGGACGAAGAGAAGAAACGCGGGCGCATCCGGTTTGCGGGGTTCTCGTTTCATGACGATTTCGACGTGTTCAAGGCGGTCGTCGACGCGTACGACTGGGACTTCTGTCAGATCCAGTACAATTACGCGCAGCAAGATGTCCAAGCGGGCCTGCGTGGGCTTCAGTACGCCTTCAGCAAGGGGATCGGTGTAGCCATCATGGAGCCGTTGTTTGGCGGCTTTCTGGCCAGCCCGCAGATACCGTCCGGGGCAGGCCGTCTGTTTGAGGAGTATGGGGTCAACCCGGTGGCGGGTGCGTTGCGGTGGATCTGGAATCAGCCTGAGCCGTCCGTGGTGTTGAGCGGTATGAGCGACAAATCTCAGATGCAGGACAATCTGTGCACGGTGGAAACAGCCGGCGTGGGGGAGCTTGCGGAGCGCGAGAAGCAGGTGTTGGAAAAGGTGTGCGCGTTTTTCCGCGAGCAGGTGCCGATCGCGTGTAGCCAATGCGGGTACTGCCTCGCGGGCTGTCCGGTCGGGGTGAAGATCCCGTTCATGTTCGAGGTGTATAACAAACATGTGCTGTTGGAACGCCAACACACGTTGCAGCCGGCGCTGTATCGGAGCGTCATGGCGAACGAGAAGGCTTCAGCTTGCACCCAGTGCGGCAAGTGCAAGGAGCATTGTCCGCAAGGGCTTGATATTCCGACGTGGCTGTTGAAAGTCACAGAGGAGTTTGAAGGATAGGGGAGCGGGGGGGGGGGGGGGGGATAAAAGAAGGGTTGGCGTCGGCGAACTCGTGCAGAATGCGGCACAAAGGGGAGAACACGAATGAATGCAGGGAGGATAACCCCCCCGGGGTGGGGATGGGAGACGGGTGGCCATTGTGGCGCGGGCAATGGCCCTGCCGTG
>CAZXVN010000626.1:0-3627 GCA_964643945.1 uncultured Lentisphaeraceae bacterium
GGTTTACGGTTCACGGTCTCTTCCCCTCAACGGAGGAATGGATAATGAAAAAGTTAATGACTGCTTTTGCAGTGTGTCTGCTCGCGGGGATCGTCTCCGCAGCAGAGGGTATCACCAGCCTGAATATCGTGGGATACACGACAGCGACAGCGCCTAATGAAGCGTGGGTTATGCAGGCTACGCCGTTCGTACAGATCGGCGGGGGTCTTCTGGCGGGAGTCAATGATGTATTCACTGGAAATTTCACTGACGGTGACGAGCTTTACATCTGGGATGTGTCAATTCAGGACTATGTCTCTTTGATTTGGACGACCGATGCGCAGGATGAGGCGTATGAGAATGTCATCGGTACCGGCTGGGCTAATGCGGGTGTATATTCTACAGTACAGGTTAGCGTTGGACAGGGGGCGTTCATTCATGCCTTAGCAGGTGCTGTGAATGTCGTTACCGCTGGTGAAGTTGGTAGTGGGGTTACTCTAACCATTCCTTCGGGGGTCTGGTCAATGGTATCACTACCTTATCCTGTAGCTACATTGGTTAATGATCCAACATGGACAGGTTTTGCAGACGGTGACGAGATTTACATCTGGGACTCGTCAATTCAGGACTATGTCTCTTTGATTTGGACGACCGATGCGCAGGATGAGGCGTATGAGAATGTCATCGGTACCGGCTGGGCCAATGCGGGTGTGTATTCCTATGTTCCTCTGAATATAGGCGGTGCAGCGTTTATTCAGAAGTACTCGGCGGGCGATGGTTCACTGGCGTACTAACTTAAAGGTTAAAGTTTCTGTTTTCCCGAATACATGACGTGTTCGGGGGTTAAGTAAAGGTAAAAAAAGGAAAAAAACGACAATGATGATGGCCCTGATTCTGATGGGTCTGGTGACATCGGTTCAGGCAAATCGAGTAAACTGGAGTGTAAATGGCGGGCAGATCAAGGATGTGGCTACGGGTTTAAGCAACGTGGCTGCTGGCTCGGTTCTTGAAATGCTCGTGTATGGTGGTGTCTCAGGTGCTGATCTCGCGGAACAGATTGCGGCTGGGAATTTTACCGCCTCTGGGTATGGCTCTTGGGTTGTCGCTAAATCGATGCTCTCGACTGGCACTGGTGGTGCGATTGCCGCTCCTAACTATGCGATCGGTCTTGCGGGTGTATCCACCGCGTTTTATACCGTGGTGTTTAACACAACGACCGTTGGCGGCGTTGGGGATTATTTCCAAGTTTCGAAGGTTGTCACTGCTACGCCAACCTCAGAAGCTGGAGCTCCCCCTCCGACAGCAGCAACTGTGAATTTCGCTACTGCGTTTACGACAGCTGGAGGTTCTCCTACGGGTAAGTGGGTTCAGATCGTTCCTGAGCCGACCTCGATGGCGCTGTTGGCGCTTGGCGCTGCAGTTCTTGGACTGCGCCGCAAGTTCCGCAAGTAAGTAAAGAAATGCGTTCGTTCATTAGTGCATGATTGCGTTAGTGATATGAGGCATCGAAACGAACCCTGGGGGAAACCTCGGGGTTCGTTCTTTTACTGGTAGGGACGCCTCCCGAGGCGTCCGTCCGAAGGCAAGGCGCGAAAAAGGTGAGGCGCGAAGGTAGGGACGCCTCCCCGAGGCGTCCGCCGGGTTTGTTGCGTCACACGCTATGCGACACGCGGACGCCTCGGGGAGGCGTCCCTACCGAAGAGGCGTCCCTACCAAGCGGTGCCTCTACCAAGTGACGGCCATGCCAAGGAAAAGGCAGCCATGCCGACAGCCACGCCATCTCCAGTCCCGCACCTCCCACGACGAGTTTCATTGTCCCATGGTCAGCCGTATGCGTGGGACGCAGTCTACTTCATCACCATTAATGCATTACGGCGTGGCGTGAACACACTGGCCTTACCGGAGATCGCCCCGATGCTTTGGCAGGACTGGTGCGGTTACTCAGACCGTGCGTCCTGTTCTCCCCTGCTGTTTGTGGTGATGCCCGATCATATTCACGGGTTGTTCCGGTTTCCGGTCGAGCCGGGTATGAAAAGCGTCGTCGGTTCATGGAAAAGAATGACTGCTCGCAAATACGGCATCGTGTGGCAGCGTGATTTTTTTGACCATCGGCTACGGACCGACGAATCGTTCGAGACAAAGGCGGCGTATATCCGCGATAACCCAGTGCGGAAAGAATTGGTATCGGACGCTACGGCTTGGCCATACGCATGGTCTCGGTAGGAACACACTGGTATCGCCCAAACGGTAGGGACGGTTCCCCGAACCGTCCGCCGGTTCTCTGCGTCACGTCCGCCCTGCGACGACACGCGGACGCCTCGGGGAGGCGTCCCTACCGAAGAGGGAAAGCCGCAAACTCACCATACGCTATTGCTCTTTCCTCACACGCGGCAGGGAGATCGGCTCGACGCCCAATTCCTCAAAGGCTTTATTGACTTTCTCCAGATACGCCTGAGCCTCTTCCGGCGAGCCGTTATTGTAAAGGGCGGCAAGTTCCCTCTGGGCCTCGCGGCGCATCGCGGCGCGCTCGTTCGTCTTGTCCTGATACTCCTTCAAAACTTCAGACACGCTCCGGCCTTCCTTGACCAGTTCCCGCAATTGGTTCTTGGCGACGGCTACGTTCTCCTTAGTGGTGGCGGTACGCTCATCGTCGTCAGCGTAGATCACGATCTCGTTGGTCAAAGACTTCGCAAAATCCGCGTCGAGGTTCGGGGATATCGGCAACGGGGGTATCGAGCTACCGGGTGGAACGCTCATGGCCATGGACAGAAGTCCTTCCGTGGCGGAATTAAACGGCTTAGGGCGTGGCGGCTGTTTCGGTTTAACTCCTTCGGTTTGCACCGTAAGTGCTTCGACGGTGGGCTGGTGGGGAGGATCTCTCAGGTCTTCTGCCGTCTGCCGAACGTCTTCTGAAGGCGTCTCTGCCGCCGGTTGAGGAATGTCTTGTACGGGCTTGATGGTTTGATTGGCGGTTTGAACGGGACGGCCTTTGACTGGTTTCTTGGCTACGGCTGTTACGGTCGCGGGGTGCTTGGCGGCAGGCTTTCTGTCCACGGTCAGCCATACAGCCAGCGCGGCGATCAGGATGACTGTGGCCGCAACGGCCAACCACACGGTGCCACGCCTGTTCCATGCGGAGTTCCTTAACTCACGCGTTCCAGGGGCAGCGCCTCGGCCTTCTAGGACGGATACAGGCACACAGCCCATGGCCGTGATCTGTCTCAGGGCGTCTATGCGGTCAACGGCCTGAAGCGTGCCTTTTTTCAGTGCGCCCGATTTGTCTCGTAAAGTATAACCGAACATTTTCATGATTCAAATTCGCTGGTTTCCCATAGCCTGATCCGGAACGAACTGCACGCCGCTTTGGCGTAACCACGAAACGTTCCATAAACCATAGACATCATTATTATGCGGGAGGGGGTGTCCATAGTCAACCCCCAATTGTCACCTGTCAATTGTCACCTGACCATTGTGCTTGCAAAAGACGCCATTTTACATGAACATACGCACTGGAGTCATGTGAAAACAGCAGTGGAAACGGCATATGTTTCAACGTGCAGGAGGCAGTATGAACGTCAGAAAAGAAACACTGACAGGGTGGCAATTTCTGATTCTGGGGCTTGCATGTGTAGGAACATTCCTTGCTGT
>CAZXVN010000627.1:0-3337 GCA_964643945.1 uncultured Lentisphaeraceae bacterium
CGTAATGGCGACATGACTGACTCCCTTCCGTTAAGGGCCGCCGCACCATGCGGCGGCCGCGGAAGTCAGTATACGCCTCGGTAAATTAAAAAACCGCCTCGCGTCGGAGTCTTACTCCGCGCTAGCGGTTCCGTTCAACGAAGGCTATTGGGGCATGAATGTCAAGGAGGGTGAGCCCTACGACCTCTCTTTTTACGCCCGCACCGAAAGCCGTCAGACGGTGACGGCTCAACTTGAAAGTGCCGACGGAAAGAAAACTTATGCAAAAGTTGAGGTGTCCAATGTTTCGGGGTCATGGAAGCGTTATGCCTGCAAGATGAAAGCCGACGGCACGGATCCGAAAGCGCGCCTGACGCTCTGCGTTTCCAAGCCGGGTACGCTCTGGCTTGATGTGGTCTCGCTCTTTCCAAAGACATTCAAGAGCCGCGCGAACGGCTTGCGTCCGGATCTGGTCGGGCTGTTGCAGGGGCTCAGACCCGGGTTCTTGCGCTTTCCCGGTGGCTGCGTGGTGGAAGGGGTCACGCTGGAGAACCGCATCCAGTGGAAGAACACCATCGGCGACATCGCCCGCCGTCCCGGACGCTGGGGTCTCTGGGGGTATCACAATACCGAGGGACTTGGATTCCACGAGTATTTGCAGATGTGCGAAGACCTGGACACCGAAGCGATGTATGTGGTCAACGCGGGTCTCTCCTGCGCCCCCCGCAATGGCGAAGTGGTCTCTGACCCCGAGGAATTGAAGTCTTACATTCAAGACACCCTAGACGCGCTGGAATACGCCACCGGACCGGTCACGAGCAAATGGGGCGCAGAGCGTGTCAAGAACGGGCGGACCCCGCCGTTCAAGATCAAGTATGTCGAGATCGGCAACGAGAACGGGGGAAACGATTATTTCAGGAATTACCGACTCTTCTACGATGCGATCAAGGCCAAGCACCCCGGGATCATCACCATCGCCGACTGCCCGATACCCAACGAACCGGTGGAGATCATCGACGAACACCACTACGTAGCGCCGGACTGGTTCTTCGCCAACGAGAAGAAATACGACAGTTATGATCGCAAGGGCCCCAGAATCTATGTCGGCGAATATGCCGTGACCGGCGGCGTGGGCACCGGCAATCTCCTCGGTGCGCTGTCCGAGGCGTCTTTCATGATCGGCATGGAGCGCAACTCGGACGTGGTTGTCATGGCCTCCTATGCGCCGCTCTTCGAGAATGTCAACAATCGTGAATGGCCCGTCAACCTGATCCGCTTCGACAGCGCGCGCAGTGCCGGACGCACGTCGTATCATGTCCAGACGATGTTCAGCGCGCATCGCCCCGACGTGACGCTGGCGACCGCCGTTGAGGAAATCGGCAAGCTTGCCCCGAAAGCGGGCGATGCGATCGGCATCGGCACATGGGACACGCAGGCCGTGAAACTGAAGTCGCCGCAGCAGAAGGCCGGGCTCTACGCGCTGGGCGGCAAAGACGAGAAAACCGGGCAGTTCATCATCAAGGCGGTGAATCCTGGAGCCGCCCCGCTGGACACGGCGTTCAGCATCGTGGGGGCGTCCAAGCTCAAGCCCAAAGCGCACGTCTTCACCCTTGCGGGCGACAAGCCGACAGACGAGAACACCCTCGACGAGCCGGCCAAGGTCGTGCCAGTCGAATCAGTTTTCGAGGGCGTCGGGCCGGAGTTCAAGTACAGCCTCAAGCCCTATTCGCTGACCATCTTCCGCATCGACACGGCCAAGTGAGATCTATGAATAAAGAAAACGTATCGCGCAGGGTATTTCTCGGTGGGACAATCACAGCCGCCGCGACGGGTGCGCTGATGGGCGCCTCACGCAGTGCTGTTGCGGCTGAAGCGACCGATCAGCCGGCCCCGGCTGTGCAGGCGCCTGTCGAAAGCAAGCGCAAGATCAAGCTTGGCGTTGTGGGTCTGGGAGGGCGAGGGGCTTGGCTTGCGGGGTTGTTCAGGGGGCACGGCGGCTATGACATTCATGCTGTTGCGGACTATTTCCAGCATGTCGCCGACGGGCAGGGCAATGCGCTTGGCGTGGATGCGTCCCGCAGATTTTCCGGATTGTCAGGCTATAAGAAGGTCATAGAGAGCGGCGTGGAAGCCATTGTCATTATCGATGTGCCGTACTTCTATCCTGAACAGACCCAGGCCGCCGTGGATGCAGGGCTGCATGTGTATATGGCAAAGCCAGTGGCGGTGGACGTTCCCGGAGCCTTGTCGATAGGTGCGTCAGGGAAGGCGGCAACGCAGAAGAAAAACGTCTTCCTGGTGGATTATCAGATGCCGACCGATCCTCTGAACATAGAAGTGAGCAAACGCATCGCGGCCGGCGGCTTAGGTGCATTGCAGACCATTTTCTCAAACGGGGCGGCCGGCGGGGCAGGATCCGACGATCCGCCGCTTACCGCAAACATCGAGAGCCGGCTGCAAGGCCTTATTTGGGTAAACGACAGTGCGCTCGGCGGAGGAAACCATGTCAACTTTGACATTCACATTGTTGATGCGGTGTTACGGGCCGTCGGACGGGTGCCTGTTGCGGCGTACGGATGGGGCGCGCGTTTCCGTCCTGACCCGCATGGCGACTCGATGGACACGACGTGCCTGATGTTAGAGTTCGGAGACGGCATGGTTTGGAACCATCAGAGTCCGAAAGGTACGTCTGATGCCTGGTTTTCTTCAAACGGAGCGCTGGTGGCAGAGTTTCAGGGAAGCGCGGCATGCGCCCGTCTGTCCTATTGGGGCAAGTCCTTTGTGCGCGGAGGGACCCAGCATTTCGGCGGCGGCACGGTGGAGAATCTCTACGACGCCGGGGCTGTCCGTAACATCGCAACGTTCTACGACGCGATCACCAAGGGGGACGTATCCAACGCTACAATCCAGCCCGCGGTTGACAGCGTCCTGACATGCATTCTCGGACGTGAAGTCGCCATCCGGCATGGCAAAATGACCATGGCGGAACTGCTCAACGAAAACAAAAAGCTGGAGGTTGATTTGAAAGGGCTGAAAGTATGAGGGCAGCAGTTTATTTGTATCTGAAAGAAAGAGTTTCAACATAGGATATGACCATAGAGCAACGGGGTCAGACCTTAGTGCCTTACGGCTTAGAAACCGCGATAAAAAACAAGTTGTTTCCCCCTCCCTCGCCCTCTGGGAGAGGGCCGGGGTGAGGGTTGCGGGCTCCGCCCGCATTAGTCCGAAGTTCCAGCGATCTTCCGCGCACTCCACATGCGCAACTACCACTACTTCAACGAGATGTCGAGACAGATACGGATTTCTACCGTTCCGGCTACTGGGCACACTTGCCTGGCCACGCAAGCCCATCCTGGTT
>CAZXVN010000628.1:0-6282 GCA_964643945.1 uncultured Lentisphaeraceae bacterium
GTCCCGTCAAAGCGATGCCGTAGGGTCTGGCTTGTCTGGCCAGTGTCAATAAAAGCGATTCCCGCAGTGACTCTGCCGAGCCTGTATCGGCATCTGTCAGGCTGAGATGTACGACCGGATTGGTTTTGCTCCAGTCCCAGAGCGGATCAATGGCGAGGCCGGTATAGAGTTCACGTCGGCCCTCGTAAAGGTATTTGATCGTGGAACAAAGAAGAGACTTTCCAAAGCGGCGTGGACGTGCGAGGAAGAGATAGTTACCCGCTTGAAGCAAGTCAAACAGCACTTGCGTCTTATCGACGTAAAGGTAATTCGCTCCGGCTTCTCGGAGTTTTGCGAAGTCGCTAATTCCAAGTGGCAATCTGGGTAATCTGACAGACACGACAATACAATAGCAAAAAAATGAGAATAGGTGAAGGCGAAAAACTGGGAACGGAAACTCACCGGTGTGATTCATTTTAGGCGCTTCCGGGTTTTTTGGGGGAATTTTCACTAATGATTGTGCAAGGGTCAACCGTGTGGACAATCCGACTAAGCAGTTGGACTAAGCGTAACCGATTAAGTGTGGGAACAAGTGTTTGGACTAAGGGACTGGAACGGAGCGGAGCGACACTTCGTCGCACACTTAATCGACACTCTTCGTCGGTTACACTTAGTCTAACCGCTTAATCGATGCAAGATGCATTTACAACTTACCACTCACAATCTTCCTCTCTTGAAACCTGAAACCCTCTCATTTCCCCGCTTCCGCCCCATCATAAAGATTATGATATGCGGGTCAATTGATATGGGACTATAGTACCTGCTAAACAAACCCTGAGTGGGGCTTGGAAAAATTGGACGAAAAGAATGAATGGACGCATGAGCAGGCAGAAACAGACAAATCGGCGCAGAACGCTGGCGGAGGTCGCAGTCACGGCTTTACGCCGCGGTGGAGTTCGATTTGTCCCGGCCAATGTGAAGGGAAATAGCGAATGAAACACAGGGTCAAAGCGGTTATTCTGACAGCAATAGCAGTTCTCGGTTTCGGCGGTAACGCAGGTGCCACGGATTACACAAGAAACACCGCCGGAAAATGGTCGAGTACAACCGATTGGTCTCCTTCCGGGAGTTATCCGGACTCTACCAACGATACGGTCAGCATAACATATGGGAGTGCGTTGAACTTGGTGCTGGATGTCGATGCCACGGTAAAAAGCTTCACGATGACACAATCAGGGTGGAACCTGGGATATTTCCTAGGCACAAACACATTGATACTCAACAATGGCGCGTCGGAAGCCCTGCTGCGCTTGCGTGGAAATTCGTATAATGGGTTTTTGGCTTCAACCACCAATCCACCCATCCGGCTTGATTCCAATACCCTGCTTGACTGCCAGGTGAGTGACCAATGGGCTCTTGGTCCTAACAACAATTTTTTGGGTGCGGGCACGCTCAGGATCTGGTTTTACGGCGGAAACAGGCAAACGCTTAGGATGTCCGGAAAAAGCACCCATACCGGAGGAACGACGATCGAACGCGGTGATGTCCGCATCATGGGTAATGGCACGCTTGGCGCCAACACCATTTCGATTAATCCTGCGACTGGATACGAGGCGAATTTGCTGCTGGATAGCGTGACCAATACGGTCAGCGGGCAGGCGATCATTGTCAACAGTACCGCCAACGGGATGGGCGGCCTGGGTGTGGCCTTTACTCCGGCATCACTGGCGGGCCTGAATGTCACCGGGATCAATGGCGGCGTTTACGGTATCAACTATGACGGTGCCGGCGGAGTTGCCAGCATGGCCGATCTCGACACGGCCTTCGGGGCAAATACCGCTGGAGGTTATCATTGGTTCCTCGGTTCGCAGAGCGGCAAGAATAAGGCGGATGGAAATTATGGCCACCCCAATCCAGGCACTTCGTGGGCGAGCGGGTTTTCCTACACCGGGAGTTCGCTTGCTCCGGCCTCCGATAACATCTGGCGTCTGGGCGGCGGCAGCAGTGTGGCCAATATAACAGATGGCCAGCAGGCAGGGAACATTTCCAAGCTTACCCTCTCGGCAGCCGATTGCCTGTCGGGAAGCGGCAGCGTGATTATTGGCAGCACAAACACGTACAACTCCTGTGGGTATATAAAATTCAGCGCGCCGCAGTCCTATACCGGCAGCACGACCATCAACTCAGGCAGCTACCTTGAATTCAATTATGCCGCAACCAACACCTACGTCGGAATGATTTCCGGGGCAGGAGCATTGTTCAAGGGTGGAACGGGCAAACTGTCACTCTTGGGAACGAACACCTATAGCGGTGCTACGACGATCAGCGGCGGCGGGATGCTTGAGATCGGAGGAAAACTGTTGGGAAACGGCGCGATCACGATTAATGACATACAAAGCGGTTTGGCCATCACCCAAGGCGGCGAGGTCAGAAGCACCAGTCTGAGTTTGAACAGTAACGAAAGCAAAGTTACCGTCACGGACAGCGGCTCGATCTGGACGAATAACGGCGCGCTCACTATGGGCAAGATCAGCAGCAGCATCATCGTCACGAACCAGGGCAAGGCGTGGAGCGCTGGCGCCACCATCGGCAAGCACTGCGGGCGCCCACAACAACATCGGTACCGTCACGTGCGCCGGTTCGGTTTGGAATCTAAAAGGGGGTGCCCTGACGATCGGCGTCGCGGGCGCCACCGGCAACGTGCTGAATGTCTCGAGCAGCGGCATCGTGACCAATGTCGGCGCGCTGACCATTAACGCCACCAACACGGTGAACCTGTTTGGCGGCACGGTCACGGCGGCCAGTCTGACGATGGGCGTCAACGCGCGGCTCGGTTTCGACATCGCCGCGCCGGGCCGCCTGGATGCTACAGGAAATGCGGCACTTGCCGGAACCCTTAACCTGAAGCCTTTCACCCCCCTGCCGGCGGGTTCTAAACTCGTATATACGTTCTTGACCTGCAACGGGAGCTTGTCAGGCTCTATAGCCTTGGCGGGGACGCTGCCGGACAAACATTTCGCCAATATCACGACGAACACCGCGGTGACACCGAAGGCGCTCATTCTGACGGTGTGGCGTCCGGGCGGCACGTTAATCCTGGTGTGGTAGGCATGACTGGCGACGTTGCTGGACAGAACCCGGGGTGGCGGCTGACCCGTCCCCCGGTTTATCGGTAATGACGGGGCTGCGCGGATGACGACAAAAAAACAGCATCTAGTACACGTACGATCTGGAAACTTCACGGAGGGCAGCCAGTGGAACACGCAGGTCGACTCAAGAAGCATGACCGGGATTGATCGCATGTCTTTCAAACTGAAATAAGATCAGGCAGGAACAGGAGGGTGAGAGTCACAATCAAGGAAGTGAAAACCGGAACCGGAACCATCGTTATCGGCATTGCGGAAACAAAGTCTTTTGCCAGGCCAACCGGTAACGAACAAGGCAGTGAAAAGGCGTGTTCATTTTTTCAACGGCACATAAAGGAAACCATGTGAGATGCAAGGGTGAGTCGGGGATGCGGCGCTTTGGGCGGGCAAGGGCGGCCGGTGCGCTGTCTGCGGTTTTGGCGGGCTTCGCATGGGCGACGAGCGCCGTGGCGGAGGGGCAGGTCGACGTGACGGCCAAGGTCAGGGAGGCGGTGAAGGAGCATGCGCTGTCCATGGCCGTTGAGAACGGCACACTCGGGGACCCGCAGCCGGGCGATGCTAAAAAGCTGATGGTGGAGTTCAAGCTTGGCGATGTTGTCGGCAAGAAGGCGGTGGCCGAGCATGGCGTACTCGAAATCAAGGGCTCGGCCGACAAGCCCCTGACCATCATCAGGGCGGTTTATGGCGTGGAGGGCGGCGATCTCTCCAGCGTGCCGGTGCCGGAACCCATGGCGTATGGAGCGACGACGTCGTTCCGCCCGACCGCCAAGTGGCTCGACGATGGAGGCGTGCACATCAGCGGGCATGGCGGAGGCATGCTTTATCATAAGAAGGTTTATTACTGGTACGGCGAGAACCGGACCCGCGGCAAGGACGGCGGCGTGCGGTGTTACTCGTCGGCGAATCTTTCAAGCCGAACGGCCAGGACTCGCGCGACCAGACGCTCTTCCTCGATGACGACGGCAAGGCGTATCACATCTACGCGTCGGAAGGGAACGGGACCCTGCACATCACCCAGTTGACGGAGGACTTCCTGAAGCCGGCGGGACCTTTTACCAAGGCTTTCGCCGGGAAAAGCTACGAGGCGCCGGCGGTGTTCAAGCGGAGCGGCAAATACTACATCATCGGGTCGGGCTGTACGGGCTGGGCGCCGAACCCGGCGAAGTCGGCGGTCGCCGATTCGGTCCTCGGCCCGTGGACGGAGCTTGGCAATCCCTGGCGCGGGCCCGAGGAGAAGACCCAAACTTCGTTCAAGTCGCAGAGCACCTATGTGCTGCCGGTGCAAGGCAAGAAAGACACGTTCATCTTCATGGCGGACCGCTGGAACCCCGGGAACCTGTGCGACTCGAGATTCATCTGGGTGCCGGTCGAGTGGGAGGACGGGAAGCCGGTGTTTCACTGGGTCGACGAGTGGAGCCTAACGGGTTTTTAAGGAGTAATCTATGAAACGTATTGTCACATGTATCTTTGTGCTGTTCTTGCTCAAGGGCGCCCTTTGCGCGGCCGAGCCGGCCACGGTCTGGCTGTCGGATCTCGATCTGCCCCGCGTCAGTCAGGATCTGGGCGGGGCGCAGAAGGACAAGTCGTTCGGCGGCAAGCCGATCTCAATCGGGGGCACGGCCTTTGCGCGCGGCATCGGCATGCACTCCGAAGCGTATTTCGATTTGCAGCTACGCCCCGGCGCGGAAAGGTTCCTGGCTTCCGTAGGGGTCGACGACGAGGTCGGCAAGAACGGCCGAGTCGAGTTCCAGCTCTATGACGACAGCAAGCAGATCTGGTCGAGCGGGCCCCTGCGCGGCGGCGATGCGGCCAAGGCGGTTGAGGTGGACCTCAAGGGGCTGTCCCGCTTGCTGCTTAAAGTCAGCGATGGCGGCGACGGTCCGGGCTACGACCACGCCGACTGGGCGGACGCCCGCGTGCTTGGCAGCGGGGAAACTCCGCTGGTGAGCATCGCGCCGCCGGAACCGACCGTGATCCTGACGCCGAAAGCCGGGCCCAAGCCCAGGATCAACGGCGCGCGCGTGTTCGGTGTGCGGCCGGGCTCGCCGTTCCTGTTCACCATCCCGGCGACCGGCGACCGTCCGATGGCCTTTGCCGCCCTGGGGTTGCCCGCCGGGCTCAATCTTGATGCCCAGACCGGACGCATCACCGGAGCTGTCGGGAAAGCGGGAACCTATCCGGTGACGCTTGAGGCGAAGAACGCCCAAGGCAAGGCGAGCCGCGACTTCCGGATCGTGGTCGGCGAGGCGATCACCCTGACGCCGCCGATGGGCTGGAACAGTTGGAACTATCTGGGCTGCGGCGCCACGGACGCCAAGGTCCGCGCGATCGGCGACGCCTTCGTGAAACTGGATCTGGTCAATCACGGGTGGACGTATGTGAATCTCGATGACGGCTGGCAGAGCACGCAGGAGCACGCCGCCGGCGGGCCGGGCCGCTTTCCGCCCGGCTATGCCTTGCAGGCGGACGCCGCCAAGTTCCCGGACATCAAGGCGACCGCCGACTACCTCCACGGACTGGGGCTCAAGATGGGTCTGTATTCCACCCCCTGGAAATTCTCTACGGCAATTATACCGGCGGTTCGGCGGATGACGAAAAGGGTCATCGCGACTGTAAGAAGGTGGTCGGAAAGGTCACCTTTGAGACCCAGGACGCCGGTCAGTGGGCGGCGTGGGGCATTGACTACATGAAATACGACTGGCACCCGATTGACGTGGAAAACACTCGGCGCATGTCCGAGGCGCTCCGGAAATGCGGGCGCGACATTGTGTTCAGCCTGTCCAACGCAGCCTCCCGTGAGAAGGCGGGGCAGTTGGCCGGACTCGCCAATCTCTGGCGCACCACCGGGGACATCAGGGCAGCATGGCCAAGCATGTCGGGGATCGGCTTCAGCCAGGATCCCTGGAAGGAATTCGCCGGCCCCGGCCACTGGAATGATGCGGACATGCTCGAGATCGGACACGCCACCTTGTCGCCCAATGAACAATACACCCACATGTCGCTTTGGTGCCTGTTGTCCGCGCCATTGCTGCTCGGCTTCGATGTGGGTCATGCCGATGAGTTTGTCGTGAGCCTGCTGACCAACGACGAGGTGTTGGAGGTGAACCAGGACCCGCTGGGCAAGGCGGCGGGGCGGGTCTCGCAAAACGGCGAGTGC
>CAZXVN010000629.1:0-1701 GCA_964643945.1 uncultured Lentisphaeraceae bacterium
ATGGTTCCGACATTCCGCTCGATTTTGCTTTTCGCCTGTGGTGTCGGGGCGATTCTGTGGGCGATGCCCAGCGCGTGAAGCATCCGCCCGCACTTCGTAGCCAGATCATGGGTCCCCTCATGCCCGAACATCGTGAACCCGTCCGTATACAGCATCTCTGGGATACCATAAAGCGTGAATGCTTTTCGGAAATGGATGAAGTGCGCCCAGAGTGTTTCGCGTTCGAATATGCTGGTCAGCACGACTTTGCGTGTGTGGTCGTCGATGGTCGAGATCAGCGTCTGCTTCCTATCCGACGGCCATATTTGCACAGGAGTGGAGTCGTGCTGCCAGATCGATCCGGCCTTGTCGCACTGCCAGCGGCGGAAAGGCTTCGGCCCCGGGCGGCGGGTGCCCTGGACGAGCAGCGGGAAGTTCTCCGTGAGGTAATCGCGTACGGCGGCACGGCTACGGGTAAAGCCGAACCGCCTGGCCATCTCGTCAGCGATCAGCGCAAAGTTGACTGACCCTATCGCGATGAGGTCTAGTGCGAGCGCCTCGCAGTCTACAGGCCATTTTCCGTTGCGGTCACCGCCGGAGACTCCGGGGACAAATCCGTCACGGTCCTTCAGCCATTCGTGGCGGAGTTCATATAGCCGTGTGCGGCGGATTCCAAGACGCTCGCAGACATCAGAGCAGGACGATTCGCCGTTGTTGAAACGCTCTAAAAGCCTACGCACAACAAGTGCGGGCACCCGGTTGTTGATCTGTTTGTCATTCTGAAAAATAGCCCCGCCCGCACTTGAACATCCGCACTGGCTTTGCTACACTGGTAGACAATGAAAAGCAATGTTTCCTCACACCGGAGCGTGGACATTATTTCTCTGTTGACATCCGATTTAATGTTTCCAACTCGGCTTCTGGATGTTGCTGCTCTTTCCTTGGCGCAATTCTATGTTGAGGCTCACGGCTTGCGATTTGTCACGTTGGCTTTAGGAGATACTTATGGCCCGAACGATATGCGGCAGAAACTTTTGAATCTATGGTGTCGTATCTCCATGACTGGGGTTCCTTTGGAAATGTCGGAAGGCTTACAAAAAATGGATCCCGTTTATATCACCGATGTTGTCGATGCTTACAAATTGACCGTTGACAAACTTGGCTCAGCAGTTTGGCCAGAAGTTACCATGTCAACATTTAGTGTTACTTCCGGGGAGAGTCTTTCGTTGCGTGAACTAGCATGTCTGTTCGAAGAAGTGACATGTCGAAAATTGCCGATCCTTTGGGGGGCACGACCGATGCGTCCTCGGGAGGTTATGGTTCCGTGGAGCGGAGAATGCAGATTGCAGGGCTGGATGCCACATGTTTCCCTCCGTGAAGGACTGGCCCTGATGTGGCGTTCGTTTTCAAACAACACAATAAATGCTGCGGACTTTTTATGTGAAAAGGAGAAAAGAGGTGGTATTTGATCCTGTTTTAGAATGGCAGACTCGTAACTTGCCCGCGTTGAAGTGCCTTTCGTTTAAATCGCCTTGCAGCCGCGATGTAACACTTTTCTCCTACTGGCTATGGGTTGACGAGCGATTTGATACATTGCTGGGTAGTTTGCTGTCTGCGATATTGATTTCTTGGCGTGCATGCGGGCGCCTTCCGGTCGTACTTGTGGTCAACCGGTCGACGGTAGCACTTTAAGCGATGGCGGATGAGTGGAGCATTCTTTTG
>CAZXVN010000630.1:0-8529 GCA_964643945.1 uncultured Lentisphaeraceae bacterium
CGCATCGCCGTGCTTATTGGCAAACGTTTCCAGCACCGAGGGGTCGTACTGATCCGAGTACGCGGTTGTCTGACTGCCTAACCGCGACACACCCTTCAACTCTTTCTTTTCACGACTCATAATAAAAATCCTTCGGCCAACACACCTTTCCGACAAGCAGCCCGGACTGATCACCCTCATTATGGCTGTTTTGCGTCCGTGATTTCAATGGCATTCTCATCACGGGTCAGTTTCGGGGTTTCGCGGTTTCAGCGCATACCCACGACAAAACCGTGAGCCCCCGAAACTGACCCGTGACGAATCCCTTTCTTTTTCATTTGCCGCGCGGATGACTGCTCGGTTAAACTGAAGACGTTGAAACATCTGTATGAGGAGGACGAATATGAAGCTGACTCTTTGCACTTTGGCGATTTGTCTCTCGATTCTTGCGTCCGTCTTGACCACAAAGGAGCTCATCCACGCAGAGGGCAGAAAAATCCGCAGTTCGGTTCCGAAGGCGCTGACGGAACCGGTAGACGGGGCGGGCCGCCCAGAGTCGCTCGTCCAGAAACTGGACGCCCTCAACGCCCAGCTCGGCAACCTCAGCCGCCGCTTAGCGTCTTTGGAGGACACCTACGCACGGCAGAATCCGAACCTTTCGTCGCTGGCCTCCACCGGGAATTCTCAGGCCCTCACAAAAAACACGGGCGGCCTTTCCTCCACGTTCGCGCGGCTCGACGCGGTTTCCGATAACCTGGCCGCGCTCACCACCTATCTCGACCAATCTTTCGAGCACATGGAGAAAACGGTCACAGAAACCGCCGCCTCCCAACACGTCACCGATTCGCTTGAAGCCATGACGAAAAAAGTCGATGCGATCGACAGCTACTTCACCCCTCTCTACGCTTTCCTGGGGCTCGTCTATGATCCGGCAAACGAAAAACTGCTGAAGGGTTACCCCTCGGTCGACATACGCATCAATGAGCTGTTCCTGCAACTCGAGGCCTTGCAAAAAGACGTGTCCGCCATCCGGAAGCAGGTGACCCCCATTACGATCGAACCGACCAAACACCCGCGCGACTAAGACGTAGCGCTCGCCCGCCAGACCCTTCGAGCCTTGACGTTTCCGTGAAATACGGATTGCGGGAACGGACGGGCAAGCGCTATCATACCGGCAACTTCACCTGATGAGCATGCAAACGTATGAGTGACCCACTGATCGAGATCTCTTTTTACTTCCTGCTGTTCGCTTTCTTCTCGACGTGGTTCGGCGCCTGCGTGGGCAGCTTCCTGAACGTCTGCATCTACCGTATCCCGCGTGACGAATCGGTGATCACACCGCGCTCGCACTGTCCGCACTGCAACGCGCTGATCCCGTGGTATCTGAACATTCCGGTCGCGAGTTGGCTTTGCTTGCGCGGAAAGTGTGCGTCGTGCAAAGGCCCGATCGCTTTCCGCTACACACTCGTGGAGTTGCTCACGGCCATGCTCTTTCTGGCGGTCTTTATGAAGTGGGCCGCACCGGCAGCCATGCACATGTTGCCGATCCCGCATCCGCTCATCATCGCGATCTACTGGCTCTTCCTCGCAGGTTTGGTCTTGGGGACGTTCGTCGACTTCGAGCATCTGATCATCCCGGACTCGGTGACCATCGGCGGCATGGTGGCGGGCCCGATTCTGAGCGCGCTCGTGCCCGCGCTCCACGCGAAAGAAATTTGGTGGCAAGGGCTTGTCACCTCGCTCATCGGCCTGGCGGCCGGTTTCGGACTTCTCAATGCCGTGGCGTGGCTCGGCACCAAGGCCTTTAAGAAAGAGGCCATGGGCTTCGGCGATGTCAAGTTGATGGGCGCAATCGGCGCGTTCCTCGGCTGGCAGGCGGTGCTCTTCACGGTTTTTGTGTCATCGTTGCTGGGCAGTGTGGTCGGCCTGCTGCTCATCGCTTTCGGCGGCATCAAGCTGCAGAGCCGCATCCCTTTCGGCCCCTACATCTCGGCCGCCGCCTTGATCTGGGTCTTCTGGGGACCCGCCCTTATCGGGGCTTACATGAAGCTGCTGCAACCGTGAGGCCTGCATGGGAAACAAAAAATACATCGCCGCGAACGACTACATCCGGGACAGTTTCCGGCTCGCCCGCATGATCCTCGACTCCGGCTGGATACCGGAGGATCTGATCGCCTTGTGGCGGGGCGGTGCGCCGGTCGGCGTGACCGTGCACGAATTCCTGTATTATCATGGCTTGCGCCCGCGCCACCGCGTGCTCAAGTGCCAGTCCTACACCGGGATCCAGACGCGTAACCGCGAAGTGGTCTTCGAAAACGCGGAAGACATTTTCCGCTCGGTTGTGCCCGGTTCGCGCGTGCTGGTCATCGATGACGTTTTCGACACGGGCAACACCGCCCGCGCGGTCTTCGACCGGCTGGCCCCGTTCGGTGCAGAGATCAAATTGGCGGCGGTGTATTGGAAACCGAATCAAAACCAAACCGCATTCAAGCCTGATTTCTACCTGCGCGAGACCGACGACTGGATCGTCTTCCCACACGAACTGGACGGCCTGACGCCTGACGAGGTCAAGCTCAAAGACCCGGCGATCTACGACCTCCTCGATCACGCGCGGCTTAGTAAGTAAGGCACTAAAAGCGGAGCGGGTGCGGGCAGGGCGGACTTGGACTTTTCAGCGCGTATCCGCGCGGCGCGGCGTCAGCCGCGCGAAAAGGCCCGTCCGCATCGCCCGCGCCCCGAAGCGTCCTACGGTTCCCAGCGCTCTTCGGCTTCTTGCGCGCCGGGCTTCCATTTAGGGCGGTCGCCAAAGAGCGCCGTGCCGAGACGTACCCACGTGGCCCCTTCTTCGACGGCGACGAGATAATCGTTGCTCATGCCCATCGAGAGGTTGGGCAGCCCGATGCCGAACTGCGACTCCCACAGGTCGCGCAGCTCCCGAAGTTTGGCGAAGACCGGACGCGTCTGTTCCGGCTCGGGGCAGAACGGCGCCATCGTCATCAAGCCGGTCAGCGTGACGCTGCGGCAGCCCAGCGCGTATTCGATGGCCTCCGGCGCTTGCGCAGGCGGCAGCCCGGACTTGCTCGCCTCTCCCGACACATTGATCTCCAACAATATCTCGGGGCGTTGCCCGCCCTCTTCCGCCGCGCGTTCGATCTGCTCCAGCAGGCGCACGGAGTCGACCGAATGGATCACCGAAAAGAGTTCCAGCGCCGGGCGCACCTTGTTGCGCTGCAGGTGGCCGATCAGGTGCCACTCCGGCCCGCTCACGCATTCGGGGATTTTCCAAGCGGCCTCCTGCACCTTGTTCTCCCCGAACCGGCGGATGCCCGCCTCCCACGCCTCGCGCACCACCTCCGGCCCGTGCGTTTTGGAGACGCCGATGATCTCGACCTCGTCCGGCCTGCGTCCCGCCTTGGCGCACGCTGCGGCGATCCGCGCCTGCACGTTCTTCAGAATCTCTGAGACTTCCGTTTCGCTAGCCATGCTCAACTCCTTCCGCTCGGCCATTGTCAAAAGTTCAATTGCGGCCTCGCCGGTTCATCCTTCCTTTTGTTCGTAGATCACGTTCATAGCGCAGCATGAATTTCGAGTGGCGTCTTGGCATTTGTGTTTAACACTTCCCAATGACCGGAACGAGCCGAACCTATGCGGCGGAGTATGCCTTTCTCCCTTAGTTTCTTGATGTTCTCTTCGGTTTTCCTGACGGAAATGCCAATATGCTGTGCGATGATAGGTGCCGAAATATGCGGGTTCTCCCTCATCAGGTTCAACATCTTCAGCTGGTTATCCGTAACGGCATCACCGACCTTATCACCGACCTTATCACCGACCCTAGCCCCCGTTTCTGCCCCTGATACATGCGCTGGACAATCATGAACTTTGCTGTTGTCATCACTGTTCCTTCTGTATTAAACAAATCAGATGTCCACCTCAATGCTAAGAAAGCTGGCTACAATATTCTCTCGCTGACCCGTTGACCGACACCATACGCCCTTGCAAAAAGTAAGCAAAGTAGCCCGACAAAGAATAATAACTTCTGCCACCAGTGCTTTGCTACAAATGATCGCATCAACAGGCCGTTCCCTGTTGGCAGCAGGATCACACGTCCATGCGCCCGCTGATCGCGCGCTTGAGCGTCAGCGGATCAGAGTAGCCAACCCCGCTGTCCGCGGGCAGGCCGAAGGCCAGGCGCGTCACGCGCACGCCGGATGTTTTCAGAAGCTCGCCGATATACCCGGCCGTGGCGTCGCCTTCCATGTCGGTGCTCAGCGCCAGCAGAACTTCCTTGACCTGGCCGAGGGCGACCCGCTCGGAGAGCGCACGCAACCGCAAGTCAGAAGGCCCGGTCTGCTTCGCGGGCGAAAGCTTGCCCATGAGCGCGTGATAACGTCCGTTAAACCCGCCTGACCGCTCGATCGAAAAGATGTCTGACGGCTCCTCCACCACGCACAACAGGGTGTCGTCGCGCGTCGCGTGAGTGCAGAGTTTACACGGATCGTGCTCTTTGGAGGTGAATCCGCCACAGAGCGAACAGCAACAGACCGAAGCCCGCGCCTCCTGCAAGGCGGACACGAGGGGATCCAACAGCACCTCCGGTTTGCGGAGCAGCGCGAGGGCGGCACGCTCGGCGGAACGTCTTCCCAAGCCCGGCAGTTTGGCCAGGGCGCGGATCAGGTTGTCAACCGGAGGAACCATGGGCACATCACCCTCCGAACATGTCCCCCATGCCGGAGCCCTGCATCATCTTGGCCATGGCATCCTGAGTCTGTTTCTTCACGCCTTTGAGCGCACCGTTGACCACGTTGCTCAACATGGTCTCGAAACGTTCCGGCTTGCCGGCGAGCACATCCTTGAACGCCTCCTGCGTCACCTTGAGCGACAGGATGGTGAAATCACCCCGTGCGATACACGTGATGCCGCCGTTGGCATGCTCGTAGGTGATCTTCTCGATCTCGGCCTGAATACGTTTCGCCTCTTTGCGCATCTGCATCGCCTGCTTCACCTGATCCAACATGCCCATAGCTCAAACTCCTTAAACGTGTTACGCGCACGATCACGCACGCTGTTCTGGTCTAATTAAAAATGAAGTTTAATACAATTCCGCCTTGCGCCTCAAGCCTGTTTTCTGCAACTCATGCCCTTACTCCATGATCTGCATATCGCACAGCGTGCGGTAAACCCCGCCCGCCGCATAAAGCTCATCATGCGAACCGCGCTCGACGATCACGCCCTTGTTCATCACAAGAATCAGGTTGGCATTGCGGATCGTGCTCAGCCGATGCGCGATCACGAACGTAGTCCGGTTCACCATCAGCGTGTTGATCGCATCCTGAACCAGCCGTTCAGTCACCGTATCCAGCGCACTGGTCGCTTCATCGAGGATCAGAATCGGCGGATTCTTGAGGATGGCCCGCGCGATAGCAATACGCTGACGCTCGCCGCCGCTCAGCGCAAACCCCTTCTCGCCCACCACGCGCTCGTAACCTTCGGGCTGCGCTGTGATGAACTCATGCGCATTCGCCATCTGGGCTGCGCTGACCATCTGCTCACGGGTCGCTTCCGGCGAACCGTACGCGATGTTGCTCGCAATCGTATCGTTGAAAAGCACGGTCTCCTGAGTCACAACACCGATCAGACGCCGCAGGTCGCCTACCTCCATCTGCTTCAGATCGACGCCGTCCAGGGTCACCCTGCCGGAAGCGGGATCATAAAACCGCGCCAGCAGGTTGGCCAGCGTCGTCTTGCCCGACCCTGTGCCACCGACAACCGCAACAATCGCGCCGCGCGGAATATCAAACGAGACATCCTTGATCGTCAGTTCGGCCCCCCCCGTATAACTGAAACACACATGGTCAAACTGAACGCGGTCCTCAAACCCCGTTTTGCGCACCGGAACGGCCGCGACCGGCAGGCTGAGGTCGGTGTCCAGCAACGAATAGATCCGGGTCAAAGCCGCACGTCCGCGCTCGACCTGCGCCTGCACTTTCCCGAGCTGTTTCAGCGGGCGATAGGCGACCAGAAACGGCACCAGCAGCGGTGCGATCTCGTGAATCGCCAGCTGTCTAAAATAGCAGTAGACCACGAAAAGCCCGATTAACAGAACACCCATGCACTCGACCGAGGGCGTGATCAGCAACTCCATCCGCACAGCCCGCAAGACACTCTTCACATAGAACTGATTAACCTGCCGGTACCGCTCGACCTCGTAGGCCTCGGTGTGATAGGCCTTGACCACGCGGATACAGGTGAGATTCTCGTGGATCTTGGACGAAATGAACGAAATGCGGTGCAGCGCCTTTCGCGCCCATTTTCGCACGAGGCTGCCCAACACCGTCATCGGCACAAGAAACAAGGGAAAGCCCAACAAAACCAGAACCAGGGTTTCGATCATGTCGTTTTTGATCGCGAAATAAATCACGAAACCGAACGCCACGAGGATCTCGAAAGGTGCGCGACAAAGATCCGCCAACGTGTGCGCGATCACCATGTCAACCTGCTGCGGATCGCTCGTGCAGCGGCTCATCAACTGCCCCACGTTCGTGCGTCCGAAGAAATACAGAGACTGTTTCTGCAGATGGCTGAAGAGGTCGATGCGGAAATCCTGCACCACCTTGATGCCTGTCCAGCGCAGAAAGTAGTGGTTCAGGTACATGGCCACCATCTTGACCGCCATGATCAGCGGCAGGACAAACAGGCCAATCAACAACAACTGCCCGGTCATGTGACCCTCCGCATCACGGAAAGTCACCCCGCACCGGTTGCCGAACTTCTCCACCTTGCGGAACCAGTTCGGCAACTCGTCATCGGGGGTGATCGAACGACCCCGTTCGCCCTGCTTGATCAACCCCTTCAGGCTGGCGTCCAGATGACCGCCCGGGCTGGTTTTTTCTTGGTCACCCTCCTGTACAGCCCTCGGCGCTGAGGCAACCGGGTGCGCCCCCGCCGCCTGAAACTGCTTCAACACCGGCTCGACAATCTGAAAGACAGGCACCCACGATCCGGCCGTAACCGATCCGGCCAGCAGCCCGGCCAACAGGCGGAAACGGTACTTCCGCGCATACTGGTACAGCCGGCCATACGCCTGCTTCGCCGTATACTCTTTGTCAAAAAACTCCATAGCCTATCCGTTTGCCGCTAAATACCGTTCCGCTTCCAGCGCGGCCATGCACCCGGTACCCGCCGCTGTGACCGCCTGTTTGTAATGCCGATCCTGCACATCCCCTGCGGCAAACACGCCCGGCACCGAGGTCCGCGTCGCGGTTGTCACGATGTATCTATCCGCATCCAGGTCGATCTGGCCGGCAAAGGCCAGGGTGTTGGGTGTGTGCCCGATCGCGACAAACACCCCTTGTACGGCGCGCTCGAAGCGTTCGCCCGTCACCACATTCTTGAGACGCAGCCCCGTGACCTCACCTTTTCCGAGATCGAGCACCTCCTCCACCACGGCGTTCCAGACCACATCGATGTTGGGCACGGACAGCACGCGTTGCACCATGATCTTGGAAGCGCGGAACGCGTCACGGCGGTGAACCACCGTCACCTGAGCGGTGAGCCGCGACAGATAGAGCGCATCTTCCATCGCCGTGTCGCCGCCGCCGATCACCGCCACGCGCAAGCCTTTGAAAAACGATCCGTCGCAGGTGGCGCAGGCGGACACGCCCTTCCCGATCAGCTGCTGCTCCGACGGCAGGCCCAGATAGCGGGCGCTCGCGCCGGTCGCGATGATCACGGTCCGGGTTTCCAGTTCCCCGCTCATCATCAGCGACACCTTCTTGACAGCGCCCGACAGGTCGCACGCCGTCACCTCGTCCATCGTGAACCGCACGCCGAGACGCGCCGCCTGCTTGCGCATGGTGTTCACAAGCTCAAACCCGTTGACCGCCTGCTCAAAGCCCGGAAAGTTTTCCACGTCCGACGTCTGCGTCAGTTGGCCGCCCGGCTGCATGCCGTCGATCACGATCGGGCTCAGATTCGCCCGCGCCGCGTAAATGGCCGCCGTCAATCCCGCAGGCCCGCTGCCGATGATAACCACATTTTCCATAAATCCTTCTTATGTGTACCGCAACACCTCATCCACCGTAGTATATCCGTCGAGCACATTACGGATCGCGTCTTCGCGCATCGTCCGCATGCCGAGTTCACGCGCCCGCTCCCGGATGAACAGCGTCGGGCGACGCTCGTTGATGAGATCGCGGATCGGATCACTGACGCGCAAGTACTCGAACACGCCTTTGCGTCCCTTGTACCCGGTTCCGTTACATTTCGTACAGCCCCGCCCGTAATAGAAGGGGCGGTCTCCCACATTGGCGCGTTTGAGTTCCAGCCGTTGCAAGGTGTCGTCATCCGGCAGGTAGGGCTCTTTGCAGTTGAGGCAGATGGTACGCACCAGACGCTGCCCCAACACCGCCTCCAATGTGGAGGCGATCAGATACGCCGCCACGTTCATGTCAATCAGGCGCGTCACCGCGCCCGAAGCATCGTTGGTGTGCAACGTGCTGAAAACCAAGTGCCCGGTCAAGGAGGCCTGCACGGCGATTTCGGCGGTTTCCA
>CAZXVN010000631.1:0-5447 GCA_964643945.1 uncultured Lentisphaeraceae bacterium
AAAAAGATGGGGTTGACACTTCCCGCCCGATGCGATAATCTTAAAACCCATTTTTCGCATAGAAGGAAAAGACAGGTTTATCATGATGAAGACGTTCATTCCGAAGAATCCCGGTACAGCCCGCAGTTGGCAAGTGGTTGATGCGACAGACAAAACGCTTGGGCGTTTGGCTGTGAACCTTGCCAATACGTTGCGCGGCAAAAATCGCCCGACCTATGATCCCAGTGTGGACATGGGCGATTTTGTAATTGTGGTCAATGCGGAGAAGGTCCGCCTGACCGGACGCAAAGTCGAGCAGAAGGAGTATCAGCGGTACTCCGGTTGGCGCGGCGGCCTGAAGATATTCAGTGCAAAGACCATGCTGGAGAAGCACCCTGACCGTGTGATTCTGGAGGCAGTCTGGGGCATGTTGCCCAAGAACACGATCAGCCGCAAGATGATGACGCGCATCAAGGTTTACGCCGGTTCAGAGCATCCTCACGCGGCGCAAGGGCCGGTTGTAGCCTCGTATTAACCCTGTTTTGCTTTAAGGAAAAGAAGGTAAGAAGATGGCGAAAGAAATTTCAGCTGCCACAGGCCGCCGGAAGACCGCAGTCGCACGTGTGCGCCTGATGCCGGGCGACGGCAAATGGCTTGTCAACGATGTGGCAATCGAACAGTATGTTCACAGCGAAGCGATGCGCACGTATCTGGGGCAGCCGTTGGCGCTGACCGGACTGACGGGCAAGTTCGACGTGATTGTGTCCGCCCGGGGCGGCGGCATCAGCGGCCAGTCCGGCGCGATCCGGCACGGGCTTGCCCGAGCGCTGGTGGCTTCGGATGCGAATTTGCGCGAGGTTCTGAAAAAGGCGGGATGCCTCACACGCGACTCCCGCATGAAGGAGCGCAAGAAGCCAGGTCAGCCGGGTGCCCGCAAACGCTTCCAGTTCTCGAAGCGCTAGACGTTTGATTCTTCATCCTCCTGTCGAATGTGCGGGCGTCTCTCCCAGGCGTCCGCATTTTGTTTTTCATGATTGAGATTATACTTTTATGCCATTGAGTTTTATCAAAAAGCTGGCGGGCAAGTTGCTCGGCAAACCGAACGAAGTGAAGACGTCTGCGAAGAAGGCGGAGCACACGAAAAAAGGCCCGCAACCGCATGCGGCGCGGGCGCAGGGTGCCCCGCCGGCGAAAGCCGCAGGCGCGGCGCGGACGTCATCGGATGAGCGGCCGCGAGGCCCCCGCCGGGAGCGCCCTGCCGGCGAACGCGGTTCTAGGCCGGAGGGGGAGAGACGTGACGGCAGAGGGCCGCGGCGCGATGAGCGCAGGGGCGAGCGCCGGGATGACCGGCGCGGCCATGACGGTGCGGTTGTCGCGCCGGTTGCGGCGGGTGCCGGACGCCCCGTGGCGCGTCCGCCTTCCCGTCAACGGCCTGAGCGGCGGATGGGCGAGGAGCGTCCGGTCTCTAACCCGCAGGCGAGGCGTCCCGGTGGAGCCGTGGGCGACGAGGAACAGGCCAAACGCCGTCTGGAGCATAACGCCTGGACGCCGGAGATGTATTCGGTCGAGGCGTCCGAAGGGAAGAAACGCTTTCAGGATTTCGACCTGCCGAACGAACTGCTGCACGCGGTGGCGGACATGGGGTTCCAGTACTGCACGCCGATCCAGGCGCTGAGTCTGGAGTACGCCTTGGCCGGCAAGAACGTGACCGGCAAAGCGCAAACCGGCACCGGCAAGACAGCCGCGTTTCTTGTGGCGATTCTGACGCGTTACCTGCGCAGCCCCGAGGCGCGGCAGGAGCAGGGCGGCGCGCCGCGTGCGCTGGTGATCGCGCCGACGCGTGAGCTGGTCATACAGATCTGCAAAGATGCCGCTGCGCTCGGCAAGTATTGCGGGTTGCGTTCGCTTGCGGTGTATGGCGGCATGGATTATGAGCGCCAGAAGCGCGAGGTGTCCGATGCGCCGGTGGATCTGCTGGTGGCGACGCCGGGCCGGCTGCTCGACTTTGTGCGTTCGCGTGTGATCGATCTCTCCAAAGTCGACACGCTGGTGATCGATGAGGCCGACCGCATGTTAGACATGGGCTTCATCCCCGATGTGCGTTCGATCATCAGCCGGTTGCCGCCGAAAGATAAGCGCGGAACGATGCTCTACAGCGCCACGCTGACCGATGACGTGATGCGCCTGGCATCGCAGTGGATGGAAGCACCGGTGCGCGTGGAGGTGGAAGGCGAGCCGGTCACGACCAAGATGGTCAAGCAGGTCGTGTATGTGGTTACCGCGCGGGAGAAGTTCACGGTGCTCTACAACCAGATCCAGCAGTTTCCCGATTCGCGCATGCTGATTTTCTGTAACCGCCGTAACACGACGGAAGATGTGGCTGACAGTTTGACCCGCCGCGGTATCCGGTGTGAGATGCTCAGCGGGGACGTCAACCAGAACCGACGGCTGCGCGTGTTGGAGGATTTCCGCGAAGGCAAAGTGCGCATTGTCGTGGCGACGGATGTCGCCGGACGCGGTTTGCATGTGGACGACATCGGGTTCGTCATCAACTTCGACTTCCCGTACGAGCCCGAGGATTATGTCCACCGCATTGGACGCACTGGGCGTGCAGGGGCGAGCGGCACAGCGATCTCCTTTGCGGACGAGGACGAGTCGTTCATCATTCCAGACATTGAGAAGTACATCGGCGAAGAATTGAAGTGTACGGTTCTGAAGCATGACGATCCTTTGTTGGCCAGGATGCCTGAAGTGCCGCGTGCGGGACGACCCCCGCGTGAGCGCAGTGACCCTGCGGTGCCGCGCGAGCATGCTCCGCGCTTGGCGCACAGCGCGCGCGAGGAGCAGCCGATTTCGCAGGGGCATGGCGAGTTGTTGCCGCCGGAATCTGTTGTGGCAGCAGAGCCGCGTCCTGAATTGGGCGAGACGGCGGGTGGAGGGCGCGTGGAGGGCGCGCGCTTATCGGCTGTCGTGTCCGCCGTCGTGCCGAAGGCGGAAGACGCGCAGGCGAGTCACCGTGAGCCGCAACATACGCCTCGCGGCTCGTCAGAGCCTCGCCTTTCAACATCTGTGACGGGGCCCAACAAAGTTGCCGGAACAGCGCCTGCGGGACGAGCGTCTTCGCGAACCGAAGTTGCTCAACCCGTGGCGGCTCAGACACCGCGCCCAGCGGTGGCGCGGAAGCCGCGTTTTTCAGATGATTGGGTGCCGGGTCAAAGCGGAAAGTGAACTGGATGCACTCGGCGCTTTGCCGGTGTGCCGGGGTATGCTAACCTTGTAATAACGAGGGAGGGTTTAGACATGAAGATGATGACATGTGTGGGAGTCGTCCTGACGGGTTTTGTAGGTGGGGCGTGTGCCCAGCCGGCGGCTGTGGCGCCTCCTGCTCCTGCCGAAATGTTCAGTGTCGTGCAGATCACGGATATGCGTGAGCGGCCGGGGTTTGAGGTGATGAGCCGCGAGGAATACACAGCGCTGTTGAAGGCGATCAAAGAGGAGGCGGCGGTGTTTACGTTTGCGGTTACGGAGAGCAGGAAGGAATGGGATGCCAACAAGGAGAACAAGATTCCGTTCCAAGGCAGCCGCGTCAAGCCGCGCTCGGCGAAAAAGGTGAGCCCCGACTTCAATGACCGTGAAAAAGCGAGCAAGAAGAAAGCGCAACTTGAAGAACGGGTAAGCAGTAAACAGATTGCGGATGCGGGTAAGGATTCGAAGAAAGCTAAGCCGGCCAAGTCCAAAGCGGATGGCGGGGTCTCTAAAGAAGATGCGCGTGCCGCCGCCTTCAATGAAGCCTATTCGATGATCAGCAGGAAGATGGCTGACAAGCTCGGACGCTCAGTGCCGAGCAATGGTTTCTGAGGTCCGCTGGGACACGGAAAGCAGAGCCGGGAAAAGAAGAGAAGCGGGGTGGGCACTGATTCCGCGCGAAGTTAGAAATCCGGAAGCGGTCATAGGGCATACGGATTCTGGTCAGGTTCATAAAGTTTAAGATAAACTTTGTGAACCTTCTTTGTTTTGAGAAGGGCTGAAAACACATGCACATGAAAATTGATGCCTGGTCAATGAAGAAACCGACGGCCGGCGTGGAGGCGTTTTTGGCGCGTCCAGCTTTCTCGCCGGAAGCCGAGGCCGTCGCTGCAACGGTGCTGGCGGACATTCGCGTGCGTGGCGACGTGGCGGTGTTCGAGGCTGCGAAACGGTTTGACGGTGTCGCGTTGAACGTGTCGGAGGTGCGTGTCTCGCCGAGCGAACTTGGAGCCGCCGCGAAAGCGGTTCCCGCACGGATCAAGCGCGCGGTCAAAGAGGCCCACGCGCGGGTGCGGCTTTATGCGGAGGCGGGCTTACGGGCGCCGTGGCACATGCCGACGCCACACGGAGGATATTTGGGCGAATGCTATTCGCCGATGGACCGCGTGGGTGTTTACGTGCCGGGCGGCACGGCCCCGCTGGCTTCCACAGCGGTGATGACCGCTACGCTTGCAAAGACCGCAGGCGTGAAAGAGATCGTGGCGTGCACCCCGTGCGGCAAGGACAGGGCGGTCAACCCCGTGTTGCTCTATGCGCTCAAACGTGCGGGGGCCACCGAGATCTACAAAGTGGGCGGGATTCAGGCGATTGGCATGATGGCGTTTGGCACTCAGAGCGTCCGCCCGGTTCAGCTGATTGCGGGTCCAGGCAATGCTTATGTGACGGCGGCGAAGCGCCAGGTCTATGGCTTTGTGGGCATCGATCAGGTGGCGGGGCCGAGCGAGATTGCGGTGTTGGCGGACGATTCCGCCAACCCCTCGTGGGTGGCGGCGGACCTGTTGTCGCAGGCTGAGCATGGCAGTGGGCACGAGAAGGCGCTGCTGGTGACCGATTCGAAAGCGCTGGCTGAAGCGGTGCGCGCTGAGGTGGTGTGTCAGGCCGCCAAACTGACGAGGGCGGCGCTGGTGCAACGCGTGATCGACCAGGGGGGCATTCTGCTGGTGGTCGTGCCGGATCTGAAACAGGGCATGGAGCTGGTGAACCGTTTTGCGCCTGAGCATTTCGAGATCCTGACGCGCGAGCCTCGTCCACTGTTGAATTTGGTGCGGGCTGCAGGGGCGGTGTTTGTGGGGGCTTGGACGCCGGAAGCGGCTGGCGATTTTGTGGCCGGGCCGAGTCATGTGCTGCCGACGGGCGGCGCGGCGCGGATGTTCAACGGCCTCACGGCCGACGATTTCCGCAGGCGCCACAGTTTTGTGGAGTTCACGCAGGCCGATTTGGCAGAGACCCGCACCATGATCGAGACGTTCGCGGAGGTCGAAGGCCTAGACGCACACGGACGTTCGGCCTCGATCCGGTTCGACGCGCGATGCTAACATAAAACTAACACTAAACGCATGGACACCTTGTGCCACCGTGTGATTCAATCGACTCCGGCAAGAAGCATCAGGAAACCAACGGGAGTCAAACCATGCGAAATGTGAGCGTTCAAGTTTGTGCGG
>CAZXVN010000632.1:0-5576 GCA_964643945.1 uncultured Lentisphaeraceae bacterium
TCTCCTGAACCCGCCCGCGAACGCCGCCATCAATGCGACCAACGGCGTGGTCACGTTCACGCCCTCCTATGCGCAGTATGGCACTACGAACCGCATGACCGTCGTGGTCACGGACAGCGGCACGCCGGCGCTCAGCGCGACCAACGCCTTCAGCGCCATCGTGCGCGGCAATACCGCGCCGGTGCTTACGGCGATACCTGACCAAACCCTCGTCGCGGGCGAGACGCTTGTTGTCACCAACCGTACGGTCGACGCGGAAGTGCCGCCGCAAGTGCTGAGCTACGAGCTTGTGTCCGCTCCAGCCGGGGCGTTGATCGACCCCGTGACCGGCGTGCTCACCTGGACGACCTCGGACGCGGACGCAGGCACGACCAACACCTTCATGGTCGTGGTCTTCGACAACGGCGTGCCGATTCTGATCGGGGTTCAGAGTTTCAGCGTGGCGGTGACCGCCGCCTCCGGCTCGACGGTGGCCTACGATCTGATCTTGGGCCGCCCCACGGACCAGTCGATAACCGTGAGCATGCTGTCGAGCAACGCGCTGCAAGTCTATGTCGAGTATGGCACCGTGCCGGGCGTCTATGCCGGCCAGACCGCTTTGACGAACAGCGCGGCTGCCCGGCCGGTCGAGATGGAACTGACGGGTCTCCAAGCGGACACGCTCTACACGTACCGGCTACGCTACCGGGAAACGGGCGCACCGTCCTACCGTGCAGGCGAGGCGCATACCTTCCACACGCAGCGCGCGCCGGGCAGCGCCTTCACCTTCTCGCTCCAGGGCGACTCGCACCCCGAGCGGGTGAACACCATGTTTCAATCCAACCTCTACGTGCGGACCCTGCAAACCGCCGCCGCGGATCACCCTGACTTCTACCTGACGATCGGCGACGACTTCAGCATCGACACCATTCCCACCAACCTGATCAACCAGGCCCGCGTGACCGAGCGGTATACCCTCCAGCGCTCCTATCTCGGGCTGGTCGGCGATTCCGCCCCGCTCTATCTGGTCAACGGCAACCACGAACAGGCGGCCGCTTACCTCTTGGACGGCACCTCAAACAACATCGCCGTATGGGCCCAGAACGCCCGCAACACGTATTACCCGGAGCCCGCACCAGACGGTTTCTACACGGGCAACACGAATGTGGTGCCCTACATCGGCCTGCTCCGGAACACCTTCGCCTGGACCTGGGGCGACGCGCTCTTTGTGACTATCGATCCGTACTGGGGCTCTGCGGTCTGCCCGGACAGCAATTATTGGACTGGCGTGAAACGCACCAATATGTGGGACGTTACGCACGGCGATGCCCAGTACCAGTGGCTGAAAAAAACACTCGAACAAAGCACGGCCAAATACAAATTCGTGTTCGCCCACCATGTGATGGGCACTGGCCGCGGCGGCGTCGAGGTTGCGGACAAGTATGAGTGGGGCGGCAAGAACGGGAACGGGACGTGGGGTTTTTCAACCAACCGCCCGACATGGGCGCTGCCCATCCACCAACTGATGGCCACCAATCATGTTTCCGTTTTCTTCCAGGGCCACGACCATCTTTTCGCACGCCAGCAGCTTGACGGCGTGACGTACCTGACGCTGCCCAATCCGGCCGATCCAACCTACAGCTTCGTGAACGCCGATGCGTTTACCAACAACGTCTACGCGACGAACAGCACCGGCTATGTGCGTGTCACGGTTGCCTCCGAACAGGTGAAAGTGGATTATGTCCGCACCTACCTTCCGGCGGATGAAGGGCTGGGCAAAACCAACGGCATGGTCGACTACAGCTTCACGCTTGCGCCGTCATTCACGAACAGCGTGGTCGCCACCGGCGCCGTTCTCACGCAGCTCGTGTCGGGCCTCACGTTCACCGAGGGCCCGGCGGCTGACGCGGCCGGCAATGTCTTCTTCTCTGACATCCCTTCCGACACGATCTACCGCTGGTCGCTGTCAAACCAGCTCTCAGTTTTCCGCACCGGCTCCGGCGGCGCGAACGGGCTGGCCTTCGACCGCTACGGCAACCTCCTCGCCTGCGAAGGCGACAACGGCCGCCTGGTCTCTGTTTCGCCGCAGACCAACGTGACGGCGCTGACTGACACTTATGACTTGCGGCGCTACAATGAGCCCAACGATCTGTGGATTGATCCGTCGGGCGGCGTATATTTCACAGACCCGGTCTATTTCGGCCATACGAACGTGCAAAGCGGCGAGTGCGTCTACTACCTCAAGCCGGACCGCAGCACCGTGAGCCGCGTCGCCGCCGACCTGGTGCGGCCCAACGGCCTCGTGGGCACGCCAGACGGCAAGATCCTCTACATCGCCGACTGGGGCGCGGGAACCGTCTATCGCTATGCAATCAACGCGGAGGGCGCACTGTCGAACAAGACGGTCTTCGCTGCGGTCACATGCGACGGCATGACGATCGACACGGAAGGCCATCTCTATCTGACGGAGAGTGCCGTCCACGTGTTCACGTCTGGGGGACAGCAGCTCGAACAGATCAGCGTGCCTGAGCGGCCGACGAATCTCGAGTTCGGCGGCAGCGACCGCAAGACGCTTTTCATCACAACGGACAAGGGTTCGCTCTATTCGCTCCTGATGAACACGCAAGGCATCCCTCTCGCGCTGCTGACCAACCAGCCGCCCGTGGTCACCTCGGTCAACACCACGCCTGCCTCGCCGGTCGCCGGGCAGCCGACGTGGGTCACCGCCCGCGTCACGGATGACACCGGTGTGGCGGCGGTGTTGCTGAATTACAATACGGGCACCGGGGCATTTGTGACAAACACGGTCTTTCTGGAGACCATGGCCACCAACTCAGTCAAGCCGTGGCCCGGCACCGGCTGCGACAATCTGTGGACTGTCAACTTTGCGGGAGGCAATCCGTTTGAGCAGCGATTCGGTTCAAATTTCGGCGCCGGCAACACGAACGGCATGGAGTTCAAGAACGGCACGACCAACCTGACCGACAGCATGGTCACACTTGCCCGCAGCATCGATGCACGCGGCAGCAGTGCCGCATTGAGTTTCGCCCTTTGGGCGGACGGTCTGAGCGGCAGCGCGGGCTGGACCCTGCAGCTCAATTCGGGCACCGGGTTCTCCACGCGTGTGAGCGAGCTGACCGGCACCAGCCACGCGTGGCAGACGTATAGTTACAATCTGACGCCGGGTGATTTGGTCAGCAATCTGACGCTGCGGTTCCAGTTCCGCGGCGGCTCGGACAGCAACCGTATTGACCTCGACCAGATCGCGCTCAAGACCGCCACTGCCAGCGGCGGCTGGACGAGCGCCGCGATGTTCGACGACGGCCTCCACGGCGACGGCGCGGCAGGCGACGGCATCTACGGCGCGCAGATTCCCGCGCAGGCCTTGGGCACTGCAGTCAGCTACTACATCACGGCTGCCGACGGGGGCGGCGCGAGCGTCACCAACCCCGCAGCGGGAGCTGGCGGTTCGCTGTCCTTCGTTGTGGGCAGCGGCACCGCCGCGCCTCCTTACGATGTGCTGTTGGGCCGGCCGACGGACTCGGCGATCGCCGTCAGCGTGATGCCGACCACAAATCTGGAGGTGTATGTCCAATACGGGATGCAAGCCGGCATCTACACGGGACAGACCGCAGTCACCAACCTCACCGCCGGCATACCCGGAGTGCTGACGCTCGATCCGCTTTTGGCAGACACGCAACATTACTACCGGCTGCGTTACCGCGCACTGGGCGCGCCCGATTACAGCGCGGGTGCCGAGGGGAGCTTCCATACCCAGCGGGCTGCCGACAAATCGTTCACGTTCGACATCGAGGCTGACCCGCACTGGCAGGATCCCAGCGCCTCCATCAACCCCCTGTTGTGGAAAGTCGCGCTTACCAACATCCTTGCCGACAAACCGGATTTCCTGATTGATCTCGGCGACACGTTCATGACGGAAAAGCTCGGCGTCACAAATTATTCCGGGGCCGCGCAGCTTTGCCGCGAGGTCCGAAGCAACCAGTTCAGCCTGCTCGGAGCTTCCGTGCCCTTGTATCTCGTGAACGGAAACCACGACTCCGAGCTGGGATGGCTGCTCAAGCCGGCGCAGCCGCAAAGCAACATCGCCGTCTGGGAGACGCAGGCGCGCCAGCTCTATTACCCGTGCCCGGTGCCCGGCTCCTTCTACTCCAGCAACACCAACATCGACCCTTATGTGCAGAGCCCGCGGGACGACCATTACGCGTTCAATTGGGGAAGTGCGCTGTTCGTGGTTTTGGATCCGTATTGGAACACGACGACAAAGCCCGGAGCGGCCACGGCGTGGAACTGGACGCTGGGGACCAACCAGTATCAGTGGCTCCAGCAGACGTTGTCGCAGAGCACGGCCTCGTACAAGTTCGTGTTCATCCATAACCTGGCCGGCGGCAGCTTCGACGGCGCGGCGCGAGGCGGCGTCGAGTTCGCGAAGTACTTCGAGTGGGGCGGCTACAACACCAACGGCACCTGGGGCTTCGCAGACAACCGGCCGGGCTGGCCGATGCCGATCCAAAGCCTGCTGCTCACAAACGGCGTGAGCGCGGTCTTCCACGGCCACGACCATCTCTTCGTGAAGCAAGACCTTGACACCAACGGCGACGGCACGCCCGAACTCATTTATCAGGAATGTCCGCAGCCGGGCGCCACGAACTATAACGCCACGGGCACCGCCACCGGCTATGGCTACACCAACGGAACCGTCCAGGGCAACTCGGGCCACCTGCGCGTCCGGGTGACACCCGCGCAGGCCACCATCGACTACGTCCGGGCCTATCTGCCGTCCGACGAGGGTCTGGGCAAGACCAACCGCATGGTCACGTATACCTACACCATCGCAGGCGCCTCTACCGGATCGGGCATGTGGGACTTGCCCGACACCGGCCAGACGACCAGCTTCACAGCCACCTTTGGCGAAGACGCCGACTACACGATCAACCCGCCTTCCTATACGGACAGTGGCGACGGCACCATCATGGACAACGTCACCGGCCTGACGTGGCAAAAGACCGACGGCGGCGAGATGACTTACGAAAGCGCGACGGAGTATTCCGCGACGCTGAGCCTCGGCGGCTACAACGACTGGCGCCTGCCGAGCGCGCATGAGCTTTACAGCATCGCCTGGTTTGGCAATACGGTCGCCCCTGCGGTCAATACCAACGCCTTCACCGTCACGCCCGCAGAATACTGGTGGTCGTGCGATGTGCAGGCCGGCAACACGAACAACGTCTGGGTCGCCAACGCCGGCGGCGGCATCGGCAACCACCCCAAGAGCGAGAGCTTCAGCGCCGGCGGAACCAAAAAGATCCACGCCCGCTGCGTCCGCGGGATGTCCGCGCCGTCCAAGCCGCTTCATCACTTCGTCCAGAACGGCGACGGCACGGTCACTGATCCCGACACCGGCCTGGTCTGGCAGCAAAGCCAGAGCGCTTTCCCGACCAACTGGGAAGGGGCGTTGCAGGTTGCCGAGAACCTCACGCTCGGGGGCCGCAGCGACTGGCGCCTGCCGAACATCAAGGAGCTGCAGTCCCTCAACGACGAGGCGCTGGCGCAGCCCTCCGTCGACACGAATGTGTTCTCCG
>CAZXVN010000633.1:0-5272 GCA_964643945.1 uncultured Lentisphaeraceae bacterium
AGTTCGATGCGGCGGCGCAGGCCGCCAACGTGATGATCGCGCTCAAGCCAGACAAGGGGTGGCTACAGACGGCGTGGACCTTGCGGGGACGTGTCCACCGCGCCAAGGCCGAGCGTGATCCTGCGATCCATGCGTTCACCGAGGCGCTGGGCACAGAGGCTTCAACGGTCTACGGTGCCGAGGCGGCGTTGCGTCTGGGCGAGTTGCTCACCGAGGCCGGACGGTTTGACGAGGCCTTCAAATACTTGAATGATGCGGCTACGCGTGCGGCATCGCCTGATCTGTTGGGGTTGCGCGCCAACGCGTATGCGGGACTTGCTCGTAACGCCGAACAAAAAGGTGACTCTGAGGGCGCGCTGCGCTATTACATGAGTGTGGGGATTTTGTTCGATGATCCTGTGCTGGTGACGGAGGCTCTGAGAAAAGCGGCCGCGCTGCTTGAGCAGCTGGGGCGTAACGAAGAGGCTAAGGCCATGCGTGAAGAGCTGCGCACCCGGTATCCCACCGCGCCTCTCACCCACTCACGCGGACAGGCCACGAAGGTGGCGTGGGAGAGGACGGCCTGCTCATGATGACACCTTACGGGTTCGGACCGCATCAGCGACAGAACGACCAGCACTGGATGTTGGCCTGCGTGGCGGTTCTGTTGTCGGCAGTTATCCACCTGATTCTGATGTACTTTTTTGCCGACTGGACCCTCAACGGGTTTTCGCGTTTGGCGGAGAAGGGACGTGACTGGTTTGCGGGGGATCGGGTGCCGCCGATGCGGGTGGAGACGATGCGCGCCGACCCGATGCGCCTGACGGAGAAGAAAGAAGGCGAACGCGATATGCCCAGCCGGGGACCGATTGAAGTCGGGGAACAGGTGGAGGCGTTGAGCCAGAGCGTGAATCCTGCATTAACCGCTCCTCCGCCTATTCCGCGCGAGGCGCTCACACCCGGTGTGCCGGCGTTAAAGGAGATCCATGCCGATCAGGTGGACATCACGCCGTGGATACCGCGTCAGGAGATCGCTCAGATCTTTGACCGTACGGTGCAGGACGAGGTGGCCGCTTTGCCGCGGCGCGAGATCCCGATGATCGAGCGGGTGTCCAAGGCTTTCGACATTGTGCCGTCGATCGACCTTGCGGGGCGCAGGTTCGGCAAAGATCCTGAGCAACCCAAACCGCGCGAGGTCGCCGAGGTGTTTGATCTCGAAACAAGCAAGGGCACGTTCAAGATTTCATCGTCCGAGGCACCCGGCACTCCCTCGCAGGTTTCGAAGGACGCGACGGAGACGCGCTTCGGATTGCAGATGGGTGAGAAGAGTGGGAATCCGGGCGGATGGGGGCAGCTGAATGGGCTTGCGAAGCCCGATACGACGCAACTTATCAAGCGACAGCAGGAACTGGTGCAGAAGCAGTTGGACAGCGCGAACAAGCAGGTGGCCGAGAGCACGCTCAACGAGGTGGATCGCAAGGCACGCGAGGCGCAGGCGCAGATCGAGGCGGTGCAGGAACTGATCGACTATGTCCCGATCGACGAACTGCTGGCTGTCGGGCTTGAGACGTACCGCGATCCCGCAGAGCCAGGCCGCGTTTATTTTCGCATCGGCATCCAGCCGCGTGCGGATAAATACGTGCCGGTGATCGCAAAGGACATCGTTCTGGTTCAGGATGTCTCCGCATCGATTTCGGAAGAGCGCCTGCTATTCTGCCGGCGCGCCTTTGTCGCGGCGTTGGATTCGCTCAATCCGGATGACCGCTTTAATGTGGTTGCCTTCCGCGAGAGTTTTGAGAACTGTTTTCCCACATGGACGGCAGTGACGCCCGAGAACAAGCAGACCGCAGCCAAGTTCATTTCGGTCCTGCGCTCCTTTGGGCAGACAGACGTGTTCGGTTCGTTGCGCTCGCTGCTTAAACACCCTCGGGACCCGAAACGGCCGATGGTCGCGTTTCTCGTGACGGACGGCAAGCCGACCTACGGGATGACAAAAAGCGCCAAGATCATCGGCGAGTTTTCGAAGCTCAACAATGGCATGATGTCGGTCTACATGTACGGCACTCAAGGCAGTGCGAATATCTATTTGCTCGACATGCTGACCTACTGTAACCGCGGGACGGCTAAGGTGGTGTCGGGTAACCGCTGGGACATTCCCGTGTCAATGGCTTTGGAGTATGAGGGTGTCCGTAATCCGGTGATGGGTGATGTGTCGGTTGTCTTCGACTCCGCTTCCAAGAGCGAGGTCTATCCCAAGCGTGCGACCAATCTCTACAAGGACCGTCCTTTGGAACTGTCCGGCGTCTGTCCCGACGGCACGGATGAATTGGTTTTTCAGATTCGCGGATTGGCGGCGGACAAGGGGTATGACTCGATCTTCCGGCTGAGTTTGACCCAGCACGCCAAGTTGGGAACCTCTGCGGTGAAGACACGGTGGGCGCAACAAAAGATGTTTCATCTGGTCGGTGGCTACTCGCGCGACGCGCAACCGCGGCTCTTCGAAGAGATGTTGAAGGTCAACAAGCAGTACGGCGTGCCGATCCCTTACGAGTCCGAACTGAAGTAGCATGGGTTCAGGGTTGAGCCTGAACCTTTTCTCACAGGGTCTTCAGCAGGTCGTTCTCCGCACGGCAGAGGATCCGGTACATATCTCCAGCCGTGGTTGCGGCACGCAAATCCGAGAGTAGCATAGTCCCGTGCGCCAACAGGCAGAGTCGGGCCAGCGTGTGCAAATGCAACGTGTCCTCCGTGCAGCAGATCAGGAAAAAGAGGTCGGTCTCTTCACCGTCTTGTGCGCCGAAAAAAATGTGCTGGATCGTTTTGCCGAGCACCACGAACGAATCAGAGGCGTGATAAGGATCATGGTACCGCGCATGTAGAAAAGCGGCACCGCCACCGATGGCCGTGGAGCCCGCGCTCTCTCGCTCTTCGATCTCGCGCTGCAGGACCGCGCCGTCATAGAGCAAGCCGGTCGTGAGTGCGAGCGCGACCATGTCACGCATCACGCTGGGCTTCGTGC
The DNA here is from genome assembly GCA_964643945.1 of uncultured Lentisphaeraceae bacterium. GTDB lineage: Bacteria > Verrucomicrobiota > Kiritimatiellia > RFP12 > UBA1067 > JAHFSX01. Next base: position 2,999 of record CAZXVN010000633.1, read on the forward strand.
GTGAGGTGAGCGCGGGATTGATCCATTCGGGACGAAAGAGACGCTCAACAAGGACATCTTCGGAGGTCTGGCGTGTGCGGTCAGCGATCTCCTCGCGGTGGTGTTCGGTCAGAAAACGGGTGGGCAAGCCGAGGATGCGGCGTTGAGTCCATTCATCGAGCAGACGGTGTTCAAAAAAGATGTCCTCGCCGCGGCGCTGACAGGGGATTTCATCGCGCTGGACCAAATGGAACAGTTCCCGCTCAGGAATTCGTATGTGTCGTGCGGCCTGTTGGAGGGAAAGGATTTTGTGGGGCATGGTGTGCCTATCAGCGTGAGGAGTTGTGCGTTCACATGAAGCTCGATGCGCGGGTCCCTAGGGTGTAAAACCGGCAAAGAACACACGCGATATACATTTTGGGCGATAAGTTTACTGAATTTGGCAGGGGGTGTCAAAGAGGAAGGATCATCCGCAAACTTTTTTCAAGAAACCATATTTTTGCGCATTTCCCTGCTTTCTTCGATGGACAGAAAGTGGGGTGCCCTCTATAATCGCGGAGTCAAAGCAGAACCGCATTGGGTGCGGAGTTGAATCGCTGGATGGCTGGCTTGACAGGTTGATGCCGGGTGTCTGGCGTGTGTGTGTAAGACAAAGGATAAAAGGAAGGGAGCGTTCGGCATGAATGATCATGATCAACCAGGCAATGTGGCGCTGGATACGCATGTTGCAGACCTGACTGTCACACAATCGGAGCGCGAAGTCTTGCGCCGACTGGGTGAGCGGGTCATGGCGTTATCCACGCGTCAAATCGAGGCGGAAAAGAAGGTCCTCTGGATGCGGCAGAATGCGTTGCAGGCTTCGCGTCCTCTGATTCTCTGCGATCCTGAATTCAGTTGGCGGGAGATCATCCCCGATTCTTCGTTGGAGTGTACCCACAGCCTCGCTCGGCATTGGGAGCACCGTCTGCGCAAAGAGATCTTCTGGGGCGAGAAGATGGGGGACGACCGGGTCGTGGAAAGCCGGTTTACGGTTGGCTGGGTTTATCGGCGCACGTTCTGGGGACCGGACACCTCTTCGGTGAACCCACAACCGACCTTGACGGATCTGAATGATTTGAGCGGCCTCCAGTTCCAGACGATCACCGTGGATCGGGATGCAACGACAGAGATCGTGCATCTTGCGCGCGAAGTTTTCGACCGGGTGTTGCCGGTTAAGTTGAGAGAGAAATGGTATTGGTCTTTAGGTCTGACACGCGAATTGATCAAGATGCGCGGATACATCCAATTTATGAAGGATATCAAGGAGAATCCTCAGGGCGTCCACAACCTGATGGCGTTCTTGAGAGACGGCACGCTGGATCTGATCACCTTCCTTGAGAATGCGGGACTCTACAGTCTCAATAACGAGGGTGACTACATCGGTTCGGGCGGGTTCGGCTGGACCACGCAGCTGCCGGCTAAGGATTATCAGGGCACGGCACGCGCCAAAGATTTGTGGGCGCTATTCGAAAGTCAGGATACCAAAGACCTCGCCCCCGAGTTGTTCGACGAGTTCGTCTTGCAGTACCAGAAATCGGTCATTGCGCGTTTCGGCTTGGTATGCTACGGGTGCTGCGAACCGATGTCAACGCGATGGGACTATCTCAAGAATATCCCGAACATTCGGCGCGTCAGCGTGTCACCCTCCTGTGACCGCGCAAAAATGGCTGCGGCCTTGCAGGATAAGTACGTCTACTCCTGCCGCCCGAATCCGGCGATCCTGTCCATGAGCGTTTTTGATGAAGGCGCTGCACGTAAGGATCTCCGCGATATCCTTGAGAAGGCAAAGGGTTGTAACCTCGAGCTCATCATGAAGGATCACGAGACGATTCACAACGATCCGTCACGTGCGATCGCTTGGTGCAAGATCGCGAAAGAAGAGATCTCCCGCTACTACAAATAAATTGATGCTACCGCTCTCCCCGCAGGTGGAATAACTCCACCCGGTTAGTGGGCGTCAAGCTTAGCACATGTTGTCCGTCGACAATGACAACGGGCCCGGGCACCTGCCTCCACAGCAAGCGGTCGAGCAGATTCGTCACGGATTCGAGCAAGCAGTCCGAAGGGGCGGCCCAGGAAAATCTGAGCGTCCGGTCCGGGAGCGCTTCCATGTTAAGCGTCCCGCAGTCGGAGGCGGACTGCAGCAGCGTCAGGTCCCACAGTCCCCGGTTGCCTGTCTTCTCGTCTTGTTCGTCGAAGAGATCGAGGGGCTGCTGCGAAGGGTTGGTCTGTAGATCGCCAGCCAGCGGCGGCTTG
>CAZXVN010000634.1:0-1879 GCA_964643945.1 uncultured Lentisphaeraceae bacterium
CGGCGTAGGGGATGCGAAGGCTGGAAATCGCGTGAACGCTGATAATGCCTTTCAGCAGCTTCATCACGTTTTTGCCGGTCATCAGGCCGGATCGCGGAAAAGGCGCCTCCAGAAAGAGCTGGGCAACCTGCTTCCAGTCGAGGTGGTCGGCCAGGTCCTCCATGGCGTCGAGGCTGTCGGAGGCGCAGAGGGCCGCGGCCACGGCGCCGGCGCTTGTGCCGGCAATACACTGCGGCTTGACGCCCAGTTCCCGGAGGCGGCGCAAGACGCCGACATGTGCCCACCCGCGCGCGCCTCCGCTGCCGAGCGCAAGACCGATCTTCTGAGGGATGTGACGGGGCGTCGGCATACTCACTTTTGTTTGGGGACGACGGCGGTGGCTTTGCGATTCTTAACGAAAACAGTGCGGGTATAGCCGTTGCGCACCAACTCGGCGGAAACGGCGCGCATCATCGCGTGATCGGGCTTGTCCGGGATCAGAATGTTGACCTCTTGGGTACGCGCGAAGCCGGCTGACTTGACAGCGGCCGCGATTTTGCCGGGCACGACGAGCTCATTATTAAAAGTGATCGTGCCGTTCTCTTCAATGGCAATTTCCGGCACGCGGGTGTTCTCGATGACTCTGGTACTGGTACACCCGTGCCAACAGATAAGGGCGGTGCAGGCAAGGGTCAGAGACAAAACAGTGTGTGTGCGCATAGGTCCTCCCAAAAACATAAAACTTTACCATAACCTTTTTGCGGTGTCACAAAAAAACAGGTTTGGGCTAGACGCGGGTGGCTGGTTTTGGTAAATATATAGCTCCTTTTCACCGCTGGCGGTGGGAAGAGTGTTCTCGCACGGGCTATCATGGCTGACTGCCCTGCGGGTTCAGGCTTCAAACAAGGAAGAGATAAATCATGCCTACCATGAAGACCAAGAAATCCGCTACCAAGCGGATTAAAATGTCGGCCACGGGTAAAGTGATGCGCTCCCAGGGTGGCAAGTCCCACCTGAACGGCTACAAGTCGCGAGGGCGCAAGCGTAATCTCCGTGGTACCACTGTGGGTGATGTAACGTTTACCAAGACTGCGGCGCGTATGCTGCAAGGCACCTAACCAGGAGATTGTGTCATGTCAAGAGTCACGAATGCACCCGCGTCCAGAGAACGCCGGCGGCGGCGCCTGGAGCTCGCGAAGGGTTTTCGCGGATCACGCAGCAAACTTTTCCGCCAGGCGACCGAGGCTGTTGACCGCGCGCAGCGGTTGGCGACTGAGCACCGCAAGAACCGCAAGCGCGAGTTCCGTCGCCTGTGGATCGCCCGCATCAATGCGGCCGTCCGCAACGAGGGGATGACTTACAGCCGCTTCATCGAGGGCCTGACCAAGGCTGGCATCGAGGTCAACCGCAAGATGCTGTCCGAGATCGCCATCGCCGATGCGGAAGGACTCAAGTCGCTGATCGGGAAGGCGCGCGCAGCACTCGTGTGAGGCGCGAGGCTCGCCGCTGCCAACGGATGAGGCCGTCCTCGCTTGGATGCGGGGGCGGCCTTTTCGCTTTCGCTCTGGACAAAAGCCGGCAGAGATGTTTGGCTAGGACAAAGGTTGCCGGCTTTCCGATACGGGGACGCGTATGAACAACCAGATTTGGCTGATGACCTCGGCTTTTCCGAAACTCACTTTCGCGCAGGTGATCAAACAGACAAAAGCGGCGGGCGCTCAGGGCATGGAGCTGTGCGTGTTTCGCCGCGGCGGGACGCGACGCGACCATGTGGCCACCCACGTGAACTATGAAGGCTTCTCGCCGGATGACGCCAAAAAGATGCTCGCCACCTGCGAGGCCGAAGGCATAAGGCTTTCCGTCGGCGCGTACGAAAATCTGCTGGGAGGCGACCCTGCGG
>CAZXVN010000635.1:0-5772 GCA_964643945.1 uncultured Lentisphaeraceae bacterium
CCGCGAAAAGGCGTTGATCGCGGTGCGCCCGGTGTTGACCGTCAATGGCCGGCCCGCCAGCCTCAAGCTGCTGGAGGAGCCGCGGCTGGTGATCCGCTCGACCGACCTGCAGGGCATCGCGACCGAGAAAGAGGTCGCAGCACTTGCTCTGCGTGAGGATGCCGAGACTGTGCAGGAGATCTTGGTGCCGGAGAACACGGTCGAGCTGAACGTGACGCTGAAAGCCAGAATTCAGAATCTCAGCCAGAGCAAGAAGCAGGATCTGTCCGCCGGCGAGACCTTTGCGCTGAACGGAATTGAGCGCACGGTGGATGTGCAGGCCCTGCATGTCGGACGCACCGCCGCCGGCTACATCGTTGATGCGCGTGGCAAGAACGGCGAAATCCTGCCGGGCGAGCCGCTGGAGTGTTTCTTCAAGCACCGCTGTTTCCGCGACGAGGTGCATGTGGAACTCAAGACCGACGCGCAGGGACGCGCGCTGCTGGGTGCGCTGGCGGGCATCGAGCGCTTCCGTATCAAGGCTGCGTCAGGCATCGAGCGCACAGGGTCGCCTTCGCGCGGCGCCTGCGCCTATCCCGAAGCGCTGCACGGCCGGGTCGGCGATGTCTTGCGCGTGCCGATCGTCTGGGACGCGGCGGATGCGGGCACCGAGGTTTCGCTGTTGGAGACGCGCAACGGCCAGTTCGTGAAGGACTGGCAGGCGGCTTTGGCGGCGGCTGACGGCTTTCTGGAGCTGCGCGGGCTGCCGGCCGGCGACTACTCGCTGGTCCTCAAAGCCGACGGCCGCGAGATCGCGGTGCGCGTCACTCAGGGCGATGAGCGCGACGGCTATGTGATCTCACCGCGCCGCGGGCTGGAGCGTCCGCGCCTCGCGCCGCTGAACGTCACGGCGGTCGCGCCCGCTGCGGAGAACGTGGAGGTCCGGCTCGCCAACGTGACGCCCTTCACGCGGGTGCATGTGTTCGCCACCCGCTATCTGCCCGCCTACGACCTGTTCGGGCGCTTGGGCTTCTCGGGCACGCCGGGGCTGTTGCAGCAGCCGTGGCAGCCGGCGCGCACCTTCTACGAGTCGGGCCGCGACATCGGCGACGAGTACCGCTACATCATCGACCGCCAGCAGGCCGTGAAATATCCGGGCAACATGCTGGAGCGCCCGGGCCTGCTGCTCAACCCGTGGGCGGTGCGCGCGACCGAGGCGCAGGCCGAATCGCTGGCCGAGGGACGCGCGTATGCCGGGCGTGCGGCGGCGCTGTCGCGCGCAGGCGGCTCGGCTGCGGCAAAACAAGGGCCGGCGGGACTGTCGCCCGAAGGCTATGTCGCGCTCGACTTCCTGAAGCAGTCCGGCGTGACGCTGCTGAATCTGGTGCCGGACAAAGAGGGCAAGGTCATTGTGCCGCGCACCCTGTTTAAAGGGCTGCCGTATCTGCGCGTCCTGGCAGTGGATCCGACCGCGACGGTCTTGAAGCATCTGGCGCTGGAGGACTCGCCGGTCGAGACGCGCGAGCTGCGGCTGGCGGCCGGGCTCGATCCCAAGAAGAGCTACTCGGAGCAGAAGCGGATCACGCCGGTGGCGGCGAAGGCGTCCGTGACGGTCGGCGATGTGACGACCGCCCGCTTCGAGACCTACGACACGGTGGCCAAGGCCTACCGCCTGCTGGCCACGCTCAACGCCGACGCGACCTTCGCCGAGTTTTCCTTTGTGGCGAACTGGCCTGAGCTGGATGCCAAAGAGCAGAAAAAGCTCTACTCGAAGTACGCCTGCCACGAGCTGAGCTTTTTCCTTTACCACAAGGACCCCAAGTTCTTCGCGGCGGTGATCGCGCCCTATCTGAAGAACAAGAAAGACAAGACCTTGATGGACCACTGGCTGCTGGGCGACGATCTCGCGGGGTATCTGGAGCCGTGGCGTTTCGGCCGGCTGAACGCGGCCGAGCGCGTGCTGCTGGGCAAGCGGCTGCGCGAGCAGGAAGCCTCGGTGGCGCGCGACACGCGCGAACGGGTGGAGCTGATTCTGCCGGACATGGAGGCGTTCAACCGCCGCTTTGACACCGCCGTGCAGACCGGCTCGCTTGAGGCCGGGGCAGGCGGCGCAGCCGGGGCCATCGACGAAGTGCGCAAGGGCGTCGCCGAAAAGCAGAGCAAGGACCTCCTCGTTCTGGCTGGGGAAATGAATGATCTGAAAGTCGCCGAAGCGGTTGACGCGCCAGCCCCGGCCGCAGTGCCTATGTCGGCGTTGGCGGCAGGCGGCAAGGCGGACCGGTCAGTCATGAACGCGCCCAAAGCGAAAATGGCGTTGGGCGGAGCCCTGCGGCAGCGCGGAGCGAGGAATGAAGAGGAGGCCTTGAAAAAGGAACTGGCGGTGGATGCGGAGTCGTCCCCCGATGCGCCGGCGCTGTTTTTTGCCGAGCAGGACAAGTCGCGGGCGGACGTGCGCCGCTTCTTCCAGAAGCTCGACAAGACCCAGGAGTGGGCCGAGAACAACTACTACCATCTGCCGATCGGGCAGCAGGTGGCTGACCGTGTGAAGGTCAACGCTTTCTGGGGCGACTATGCGGCGCATGACGGCAAGACGCCTTTCGTGTCGAAGGCGTTCCCCGAAGCGGACTCGAACTTCACCGAGATGATGCTGGCGCTGGCCGTGCTGGACTTGCCGTTCAAGGCGGCCGCGCACGGCGAGAAGGTTGACGGTCTGAGCTACACGCTTCAGCCTGGTTCGCCGGTGCTGCTGTTCCACCGCGAAATCTGTGAAGGCTTACGTGAGACGCTGCCGGGCGGGGTGCTGGTGGCCCAGCAGTTCTTCCGCGCGGACGACCGCGAGCGCATCGAAAACGGCGAGCGCTTCGACAAGCTGGTGACCGACGAGTTTCTGCCGCACGTCGTGTACGGCGCACAAGTGGTGTTGACCAACCCGACCGGCAACCGCCAGAAGCTGCACGTGCTGCTCCAGATCCCGATGGGCGCGATGCCCGTGAACAACGGCTTCTACACGCGCGGGGTGTATGTGGCGATGGAGCCGTACAGCACGCAGACGCAGGAGTATTTCTTCTACTTCCCGATGACCGGCGACTATCCGCACTATCCGGTGACCCTCGCCCGTAACGACAAGGTGGTCGGCAGTGCGGCACCTTTCACTTTCCATGTCGTCGCGAAGCTGAGCAAGATCGACGTCACCTCGTGGGCGTGGATTTCTCAGAACGGCACAGAGGACGAGGCCTTCGCGTTTCTCGGCGCGGCCAACCTCCACCGCATCAGCCTCGACGAGATCGCCTGGCGCATGAAGGATGCGGCTTACTTCAAGAAAGTCACGAGGCTGCTCGAGGCGCGCCACCTCTATGCCGCGACGCTCTGGTCGTACGGCTTGCTGCACAACGACCCCGCCACGATCAGGGAATTCCTGAGGCATCATGATTTCGCCGGCCGGTGCGGGCTCTGGCTGGCCTCGCCGCTGCTGACGCTCGATCCGGTGGAGCGGTTCGACTACCAGCATCTGGAGTATGCGCCGCTGGTGAACCCGCGGGCGCATAAGGTGGGGGAGAAGCGTACGATCCTGAACGCCTGTTTCCGCGAGCAATATCAGCGCTACATGAAAGTCCTGAGCTACAAGCCGAAGCCGGATGCCGCCGACCTGTTGGCCGTGGCCTACTATATGACGCTGCAAGACCGCGTGACTGAGGCGCTGGACTGGTTCGGGCGCGTGGACCGCAAGGCGGTTCCTGAGCAGCTTCAGTGCGACTATCTCGAAGCCTACCTCGCGCTCTACAAGGGCGACACTGCGACCGCGCGCAAGCTGGCAAAGAAGCATGCGGACGAGGGCGTGGACCGCTGGCGCGACCGTTTCGCGCAGGTGCTGAGCCAGCTTGACGAGATCGGCGGCGGGGCCGCGACGCAGGCCGATCAGGAAAAGCGCGACGAGGCGCAGGCCGCGCTGGCAGCGACCGAGCCTGTGCTGGAGATGCAGGTCGAGTCCGGCCGCATCCGGCTCGACACCCGCAACCTCAAGAGCTGTACGCTCAACTTCTATCCGATGGACATCGAGCTGCTCTTCTCGCGCAGCCCGTTCCTGCAGGAGGGCGCGGCGCAGTTCTCGTACATCCGGCCGGTTCTGAGCCGCACGGTGGATCTGCCTGCGGGCAAAGGCGTTCAGACGGTGGACCTGCCTCCCGAGTTCAAGGCGAAGAACGTGATGGTCGAAGCGCTGGCCGCTGGCGTTCGCAAGACCCAGGCCTACTACGCCAACACGCTGAAGGTGCAAATGATCGAGAGCTACGGTCAGCTTGTGGTGACGCACGCCGAGACCGGCAAGCCGGTGCCGGGCGCGTACGTCAAGGTCTACGCGAAGATGGCGGACGGCACGGTGAAGTTCTTCAAAGACGGCTACACCGATTTGCGAGGCCGGTTCGATTATGTCTCGCTCAACACCAATGAGTTGGAGATCACGGCGCGCCTCTCCGTGCTGGTGCTGAGCGACACGTTCGGCGCGGTGGTGCGCGAGGCCCCGCCTCCGAAGCGCTAAGGATGGCGACCGGATCAGCGTGTGGCGGACAGGGGTTGTTTGAGCTCGTGCGGCCTTCACAGGGGCGGCGGGTGGTCACACGCGCCATGCTGGCTTCGTGGGTCCGAGACGTGACCGTCTATTGCGCCTAGCTCATGGTAGGAAAAATCCCCATAGCGCAAAGACGCAGCATCCTCTATCCTGTTTTCATTTGAGCCAATGAAACAGTCACACACCAAACAGTGTGATCCGGATCTGATGTCCGTCCTCGATCGAGAACGGTGTGATACACAAACAAAACAAAGGAGTAGACAATGAATTTGTATATCAGTGAGATGTTGCCAACGGTCTTTGCTTTTTTGCCGTTGACGGTCATGGCTGCCGCGGCGAAGGCAGGGGAGTCCGCAACGACTTCGACGCCGTCCGACGGCACCTCTGCGTTCACGCTGCCTGCCTTGCCCTATGCGCAGGAGGCTCTGGAGCCGTACATATCGGCCCGGACGATGAGTTTCCACTACGCCAAACACCATCAGGCCTATGTGGACAACCTGAACAAACTGGTCGCGGGCACGCCGTGGGCAGCAGGGCGGCCGTTAGAGAAGGTTGTTTCGGAGAGCGCAGGCATGGCTGATCAGGTAGCCGTTTTCAATAATGCGGCCCAGGCGTGGAACCATGCCTTCTTCTGGAAGAGCATGAAGCCGGGCGGGGGAGGCCTGCCGACTGGACAATTGTTGGACCTGATTGGGAAGTCTTTCGGCAGCTACGAGGCGTTCAAGAGCGCTTTCCTGACCGCAGCGATTGCGCAGTTTGGCAGCGGGTGGGTCTGGCTTGTGCAAGAGGGCGACACGTTGAAGATCGTCAAAACGGCCAACGCGGATACGCCGGTGGCACACGGGCAACACGCGCTGCTGACGTGTGACGTCTGGGAACACGCTTACTATCTCGACTACCAGAACCGTCGCAAAGACTTTGTCCAAGCTTTTCTGGAGCATCTGGTAAACTGGGAATACGCGGCGTCACAGTTGAAGTGAAGGTTTTTTTTGCTGTTTTTTCGCGGCTGATTTTTTTTGGCTGATTTTTTTGCTATTTTCTGTGTTGACTATTTGCAAATCCGCATGTAATTTAAAAAGGAAAACTTTATGGTCAAAGGACAAAGTAAATTAGCCTTTGACAGAGTAAACGCGCCTGGGGGCGCGTTTACTCTGTCCGAAAAGGGGCCTGAAGCGGTGCGGAGCGGCTTTTCGGGGCGTCCGGGCCGTGTTTCGGCGGTCGCTGCCTCC
>CAZXVN010000636.1:0-5882 GCA_964643945.1 uncultured Lentisphaeraceae bacterium
GGCTCATCGCCGCCCATTTCGCTGTCCAACAGCAGATGTTTGCCGTCGCTCACCACGCGCGGCGGCTCGATCGTTTCGCGGAAAAGCCGCTGATACCACGGCAGCTCGCGCTTGCGGTAGCCGCGGCTCAGAATGGCCACTTTGCGACCCGACTTCTGAAGTTCACGCGCGAAGATCTCCACCACCGGCGTCTTGCCCGTGCCGCCCGCCGTGATGTTGCCGACGCTGATCACCTGGCAGCCCAGCGGATACCGGCGGAAGACACCGACGTCATACAGAAAAAGACGCGCCAACACGATGTTTTTGAAAATAAGCGAGAGCCCTTTAAGCAGGGCCAGCAACCAGCGGATCGGCCAAGGATGACCTTGGTCCGCGCCAGGTTGCTGGATGATGCGAACCAGATAGCGCTCAATCCGCTCAGAACGTTTGATCTTCGCTTTTCGCATAAGTTCCAATGACGGAAAAATAAGGATCACTCACTTGCTGCGGCCGCACCCACATGCACCCGCCCGCTGCTGAACGGGTTCAGCAAGGCGTGAATCCGGTCAACACCCCTACCGGATAAGGCCTAAACGTGCCGAAGTGAACGGCCAGTAGACCACCGTGGCAGGTCCGAGCAGGTTGCGTTCAGGAACAGATCCCCAATAACGACTGTCGTAGCTGTTGAATGAGTTGTCACCCATTGCGTAATACTGATCACTTTGGAGGTTGACGACATCCGTCGCTGCCACTAAACTTTGTTTGCTACGGCGCTGTTCCCCGAGATTGAACCCCGCATAAGCCGGCCCCTTCGGCCACACCTTCTCCTTGCGCGATATCTGTCCGATGCGTAGCGGCTCCGTCACGGCTACCCCATTCACCAGCAGATTCGGCGCTTTGATCTGCAACGACTCATTGGGCAAGCCGGTCATACGCTTGATGTAGTGCGTCCCCTGCTGCAGCGCCGTAATGCCCGAGGTCGAAAAAACCATCACCTCACCCCGCGCGGGATGAAAAAAATTCCATTTCCAGCGGTTGACAAAAACAAAATCGCCAGAGATCACCACCCCTGACCACAACACGTCGCCCGGCTTGACGCTATCCCCTATCTTAACCCCGCCTTTCAACCCGATCGGACGCCGATACTCATCGGCTTGTACCGCGTCATTCGGCACGTAGTGCGGGACTCCCGCTACCACCACCGACGTGAATCCAGGCTTGCGGCTCTCGCCCGACGCAAACATCACCGTGCCGTGCTCGGCGGCCCGTACCACATGAAAGGATTCGCCCGTCACCAGCCACTTCAGGAACTTGAGCGGCTGCTTGTCCAACAGGGTGGCCTGCGACGGATCGCGCGATTCGCCGTGGATACCGTAGAGCGTGGGCTGCATCGACCCCGTGGGAATTTTAAAGGGCTGATAAAAATAGGCCCGGAACGCCATCGCCACTGAAATCGCCACCACCAGCACATCAAAATTCTCGCGCCATCCGGCCATGCGTTTCGGCGGGTTAAGGCGGGTCAGACAGGCATCAAGCTCCGTGTCGGCCGTCTCCATCGCCGCACCCTCACGCGCTTGATACGCCTCACACGCCCGTTGAATATGCTCGTCCAGAGACGCCAGCTCATCGGCACTCATGAGGTCTTCACGACTGCTGCGCAACGTTCGCGCGTGATGCAACAAGGTCTTAAGCTGCTTCCTGATCTTCCGTTTCGCAAAAAAACTCATACGTGTCTCCGCCACCGTTTATCGTTCACCCACTCACTCGTCGGTCGCCGTCCCCTTCAGCACGGCGATAAAGGCCGACTGTGGAACACGCACCTGGCCGAACTCCTTCATGCGCTTCTTTCCTGCCTTCTGTTTCTTCAGCAACTTCTGCTTACGCGTCACGTCACCGCCATACAGCTTGGCCAACACATCCTTCCGGAAGGGCCGGATATCCTCACGTGCGATGATGTTGCGCCCGAGCGTGGCCTGCACCGGGATTTTAAACATGTGCGAAGGGATCGAATCGGCCAGCGCCTTGCAGATCTGCCGCCCGCGCGCCACCGCTTTGTCGCGGTGCACCATGCAGGAGAACGCGTCGACCACTTCACTGTTGAGCAGGATGTCCATCTTCACGATGTCACTCACCTGATAGCCGCACGGTTCGTAATCCATCGAAGCATACCCGTGGCTCACACTCTTTAACATATCGTGGAAGTCGATCAGAATCTCATTCAGCGGCAACAGACAGGAAAGAATGACGCGCTTGGCGTCTAGGCTTTCCGTAGCCTTGACCTCGCCGCGTCGCTCCAGCACGATGCGCATCACATCACCCATGCACGCGCTCGGACAGATGATCGTCGCTTTGATGATCGGTTCCTCAATCTGCTCGATCCGCGTGACATCCGGCAGGTGGACGGGATTGTCGATCTCCATGGCCTCGCCATTGCGCAACTTCACCTTGTAAATGACCGACGGATGCGTGTTGATGATGTCGAGGTCGTACTCGCGGCGCAACCGCTCCTGTACCACCTCCATGTGCAACAGACCCAGAAAACCGCAGCGGAAACCGAAGCCCAGCGCAACTGAACTTTCTGGGTGAAAAGTGAAAGCTGAGTCGTTCAAGTGCAATTTTTCAAGACCTGTGCGTACTTTGTCGTACTCGTCCGTGCTGACCGGATAAAGGCCGCTGAACACCATCGGGTGCACTTCCTTGAAACCCGGCAATAATTCGGTCGCGCCGTCTTTGGCACGTGTGACCGTATCTCCAATCTTGATGTCCGCCGGATCTTTGATCGTGCCGACGATATACCCCACCTGCCCCGCCTCCAACACCTCGACCGGTTTCTGGTCCGGACTGAAAATCCCGACTTCACGCAACTGCGTCGACTGCCCGCTGCTGATATAAAGAACCGAGTCGCCCATGCGGATACTGCCGTCGACCACACGCACATACGTGATCACGCCACGATAAATATCGAACACGGAATCAAACACGAGGGCGCGCAGCGGGGCATCCTTGCCGCGCGTCACAGGCGGTGGCACACGTTCGACCACCGCCTCCAGAACGTCTGGCACGCCGAGACCGGTCTTCGCACTGATGTAAAGTGGATGATCCATCGAAATACCGAGCACATCCTCAATTTGATGGGTGACCTCTTCGATGTTCGCGCTCGGCAGATCCACCTTGTTGAGCACCGGCACGATTTCGAGACTGTTTTCAACCGCAAGGTAGGTGTTCGCCACCGTCTGCGCCTCCACACCCTGTGCCGCATCAACCACCAGAATCGCCCCTTCACACGCGCCCATGCTGCGCGACACCTCATAAGTGAAGTCTACATGCCCCGGCGTGTCGATCAGATTGAAGAGATAGGTCTTGCCGTTCTTAGCCGTGTAATACATCGAAACCGGATGGGACTTGATCGTGATGCCGCGCTCGCGTTCCAAATCCATCGCGTCGAGCGTCTGCGCACGCATGTTGCGCAATTCGATCGTTTTGGTTTCCTCAAGGATCCTGTCCGACAAGGTCGTCTTGCCGTGGTCGATGTGTGCGATAATGCAGAAATTGCGGATGTTATCGAGTGTTATCTGTTCCATCAGGCTCTTTGTTGGGAGGGGGGCTGGGTTTAGGGTTGGGGGTTCCAAGGGCGTGACTTCTCCTCGCAACCTTCACGCATACGCGCAATGGTCGGTGCCAGGTCGGTCTGCATGAACAGGAAACTTCCGGCCACATACATATTCGCACCATGCTCCGCGCACAAGGCCGCTGTCTCGAAGTTTATGCCGCCGTCGACCATGATATCCAATGCGCCCGATCCGCTTGCTCCAGCCTGTTTCCGGAGGTGGGCGATCTTCGGAAGCATCTCGCTCATAAACGCCTGACCGCCATACCCGGGATTAACCGTCATCACAAGCACCGCGTCACAGAGCGGCACATACGGCAAGAGTGCGGTCACCGGGGTCTGCGGGCGTAACGCCAGTCCGGCACGCACCCCGCGCGCACGAATGGCCCGTAGCCCGGCCCAGATGTCGCAGTCCGCCTCAAGATGGATCTGCAGTGCCTGCGCACCCGCATCGATAAACCGGTCGATGTGCAGATCCGGACGGGTCATCATCAGATGGACGTTGCGGGCCAGACCGGGCCAGACCTTTTTCGACAGCGCCACCACATCGGGGCCAAAACTCAGGTTCGGCACAAAATGCGCATCCATGATATCGAGGTGCAAAGCATCCGCACCCGACACCGCGACACGTCGAATCTCGTCGGCCAGACACCCGTAATCCGCAGCCAGCAAAGAAGGGAGCACCTGTACTTTCATTTGTGTGAAATTATAATAGATCAGAAGGTGTAATGCAAACGCCCCCTGTCAAAAACTTCCGCGTCGAAGGTTGACGCTGTCGATCCCGTCCGCTAAAGTAATGCCAACATTCGTTAAGAAATCATGCCGCACACCCATCGACATAGAAGCAGGAGTAAGAGCAGCCACCATGCGGGGGTCGAGCATCACGGCCACACGCGCAGCCTGGCAAGCCATGCCCATCGTTCCGCGTCTGCGCCGCAAACGGCCACGCAACTTAAGGAGCGGCATGGCCATCAACGGGCAAAAGCGCCGAAAGCATCGGTGTCGGGAAAAAACGCTGCAACGTTGTGTCTGATCTGTGCGTTTGTCGGATTTAGCATCGTCGTTATCGCCGAGATGATCGCCCAGAAAAACAGTGAACTGCGCAACTCGGTTTTCAACAGTTTCGCGGGAGTTTTGACACTCGTGGCACTCGTCACCGGCATCTACGCGCAAACTGCCCAGCTGCGCCACTGGAACCCGACAGTCAAACGCCGCTTGCTGATCGGACTGCCCGTCGCTTTGCTCAACGCGCTGATGGTCATTAGCAGCTTTTTAAACAAGTACGAATCGGTTGACAGCCCATCACCTGTTAAGCTGACACCCCCGGCTGTGGCCGATACGCTCCCGGAAGACAACGCCCTCGTGAAACCCGGCTGGTATGGGGAACTTCAGCAAGACAAACTTTTGCTGGTCGTTTCCTCTTTCGAGGATAATGCCGCCGAGGCTAGGCTGTTTTGCCGACGCCTGTTTAAGCCGATCTCGTACGCCACGCTCTCACTGATCAATCTCGGAACTGCCGTGCCGGTCGTTTTACAATCCCTGCAGGTCAGTCTGCATTTGGATTCGGGTGAAGAGGTGCCGAGCCTGGCCGTTAGACCGTTACTCGAAAAAAAAGCCGGCGTAAACGCCGGCTTACTCCAGCGCCTGACGGTACCCCTCGCACTCAGCGCCGGGGCGATGCTCCCCGACATCCCCATCTGCCAGGAGACCAATTTCCCTTGGGCGCATGTGACTGCGGTGTCCGTCTCACTCAGTTCCCGAACCCTCACCATTCCTGGACGCATGATGACCGTTAGCGAGAAACAGGCGATGCTCGATCATGCGGCGGAAACCCGTCCACCCGGCGGCACAAACATGACCGCCGACACATGGTTCAACAACCTTTGACGTCAGGGCTGAAGGACAAACGGTAACCGAACACCACATCACCCACACGTCTTGCCATCGCGCAGCTTTCACATCCTCACAAAGGCCGGGTTCCGGCTTTCGGACTGGAGGCGTTGCGCGTATGGGCACGCGGCAAGAACCGTCGAGCGAAGACCGTGCCCAGCACGATAAAAGCCAACGTGAAGAACGCGAGAAAAAAAAAGCCGCCAGAGGGTTTCAGGGCAAGCTTGCCCCATGCCGCATACAGGATGGTCGATGGTATCATGCCAAGAGCCGAGGCCGCGAGGTAGGTCCGTACAGGGATCCTGAGCGTACCGCACAGCACATTGGTGACAACAAAGTTGGAGAGCGGAAAGGCGCGGAACAGGAACAGGAACAGGAAGGTGTGCTTATGACTTTCCAGCAGGTG
>CAZXVN010000637.1:0-10139 GCA_964643945.1 uncultured Lentisphaeraceae bacterium
CATCGCCCACGCAGGCGTGGTGTCATACATGCCAGTATGGCGTCACGACCTACCTGAACAAGACCAGCAACCTGTGGGTGCGCTGCGTGCGCCAAGGCCTGAGCATCACCGGCACCGCCCAGAGCGTCGCCACACCCGGCCCGGCCGATGCGGTGTGGGTCACGAGCGCCGTCGGCTCGATCACCAACCTCGCGCAGGTGTTGCTGATCTATGATGCGGGCGCAGGTGCGGTCGTCGTTACCATGGTTGACGACGGGGCGCACAACGACGGCGCGGCAGGCGACGGCCGCTACGGCGCGCAAATTCCGGCGTTCCCTTCCGGAACCGCGGTGAGCTACTACGTGCTGGTCAGCGATGCCACAGGCCGCCAGACCACCGACCCGGCGGGCGCGCCTGCGGCCGGGTATTCCTACACCGTCAGCAGCATCGCCCCGGTCACGGCGTTCGCGCCGCAGTTCGTGCGCATCCCCGGAGGAAGCTATGTGATGGGCGATCATTTCAACTATGTGGACCCGGGACATCCCAGCGACGAGATCCCGCTGCACACGGTCACCATCTCTCCGCTCTACCTGTCCACGACGCTGCTGACCTGCCGCGAGTACTGCGACTATCTCAACATGGCCAGAACTCAGGGCCTGGTGGAAGTGCGCTCGGGGCTGGTCTACGCGGTGGGCGGCACCAACGTCTACAGCGACACGACGGCCGCCTATCCCTACAGCACCCTCGTGTGGACGAACGGTGCGTTTTCCGTCCGCAGCGGGCGCGACCTGCACCCGGTCACCGGCATCCGCTGGTCCGGCGCGGTCGCCTACTGCAACTGGCTGAGCACGCGCGACGGCTTTGCCGCGTGTTACGACCTCGCGGCCGGAACGTGCGATATGACCAAGAGCGGCTACCGCCTGCCGACGGAAGCCGAATGGGAATACGCGGCCCGCGGCGGCCAGACCGCCCCTTACCGCATCTTCCCGTGGGGCGACGACACCAACATCGACGGACGGCTCGCAAACTGGGAAGGCTCCGGTGATCCTTGGGAAACGGCCGATTACCCGCGCACCACGCCGGTCGGCTTTTTCAACGGCGCGCTCCGTAGCAAGGCCGATTACAACTGGCCTGCGGCAGATGCCACGTACCAGACGCGCGACGGCTCGAACGCCTACGGACTCCACGACATGTCCGGCAACGTTTGGCAGTGGGTCAACGACTGGTACAAGACCGACTACTACACCAACTGCGTCACGGGCAACATCGTCACCAATCCGCCCGGGCCCTCCGTGGGCTCAACGATGTCGGACGGACTGCCGTGCCGCGGGCTGCGCGGCGGCAACTGGTGGAACGGCGGCGGGCAGACCTACTACGGCCACGGCCGCGTCGCGAACCGCGACCCCTCGTATTTCCGGGGACCCGATCCCTATACCGGCCAGAACGATCCCAACGGCCCCTGGTTCCACGTCGGGCTTCGCGTCATGCGGCCTGACCAGACCCCGACGACCGTCGGCCTGATCCTGAACGCCACGAACGCGTTCCCCGGCTACACCCTGATGTCGCCGATGCACCACACCAACACCTACCTGCTCAACAACGAGGGCCAGTATGTCCACATGTGGACCAGCGCGTACGAGCCGGGCCGCTCCGCCTATTTGATGGAGAACGGGCACATGATCCGCGCCTGCATGGTCATGAGCGGCGGACCCTCGACCGGCGGAGGAGAAGGCGGACGCATCGAGGAGTACGACTGGGCCGGTAATCTTGTCTGGGCCATCGACTACTACAGCCCGAGCTACATCCACCATCACGACTTCAAGGTCCTGCCGAACGGGAATGTCCTGCTCCTCGTGGCGGAGAAGAAGACCTACGCCGAGGTTGTCGCGGCAGGCTTCAAGACCAACCTGCTGGATTCGAGCATTCTCACGCAAGGCTACATGCTGCCGGACTGCCTGGTCGAGGTGAAGCCTACCAAGCCGTACGGCGGCACGGTCGTCTGGGAGTGGCACCTGTGGGATCACATGATCCAGGACGCCGACGCCTCGAAAAACAACTACGGCATCGTCGCGAATCACCCGGAACTGATCGACGTGAACGGCACCGGCATCAAGATCCCGCAGTTCTGGAACCACGTGAACGGGATCGACTACAACGCCCAGTTTGACCAGGTGATGCTCAGCATCCGCGGCAACAACGAGCTGTTTGTGGTTGACCACAGCACCACCACGGCGCAGGCCACGGGGCACACCGGCGGGCTTTACAACAAAGGCGGCGACATCCTTTACCGCTGGGGCGATCCCCAGCAGTACGACCGCGGCACCGTCGCGAACCGCCAACTGTACCAGCAGCACCATACGCATTGGATTGCCGACGGCCTGCCCGGTGCGGGCAACATCCTGATCTTCAACAACGGCATCGGCCGCGGCTATTCCACCATCAACGAGATCGTGCCGCCCGTGAACGCCGCCGGTGTTTACAGCAACGCGCCCGGCGCGGCCTTCGGCCCGGCCGCGCCCACGTGGACGTACACGGCCAGCCCGACGACGAACTTCTACTCGTCCGAGATCTCCGGCTGCCAGCGCCAGCCCAACGGCAACACCCTCGTCTGCGAAGGCATCAAGGGCAACCTCTTCGAAGTCACGTCTGCCGGCCAGACGGTGTGGCGCTACGTCTGCCCCGTCACCTCCGCCGTGCTCAGCCAGGGAAGCGCCGTGCCTGTCGATCCGGTCCGCACCGACCAGTTCTTGAATGCCGTGTTCAGGGTCTACCGCTACCCGACCAACTACGTCGGCCTCGCGGGCAAGGACCTGACCCCGCGCGACACCATCGAGACCTACACGGGCGCCGCGACCGACACGACGGGCCTCGGCCTGCCGGACATCTGGGTGCGGGCGCACTTCGGCAGCCTCTCTGCTGTCACCGCAAACAGCGACCACGACGGCGACGGCGTAACGGACTCCGAAGAATACCGCCGCGGCATTGTGCCGACCCAAGCCGACAGCGACGGCGACGGCATTCCCGACGGGTGGGAGAACACGTACAGCAGGGATCCCTCGTACTTCGGCGACGCCACGAATATGGCCGCCAACGGCTACTCTTACCTGAACGCCTACATCGCAGAACTGACGCCGACCAATCCTGCGTCACAACTGCGGTTCACCGGCATTGGCGCTTCCGGCAACGACCTTTCCATCACCTGGATCGGCGGCGTCAACGCCTGGCAATATCTCGAGTGCTCCTCAAATCTGGTCGCCGGCCAGTGGAGCGCCGTCTTCACCAACACCCCGCCGACGCCGGTCACCAACACCGTGATCCACACCGGCGCTCCCCCTCAACTCTTCTACCGGCTCAACGTCACTCGGTGAACAACCGAAGACAAAGGAAAATGCCTCAGAACAGATCAAAGCAAAAGCGCTCTTAACCGCACTGGAGGGACGACCTCCGTGTCGTCCGCCCGACTTTTTCAGCGCAACCGAATGTTGAGACGTGACCCCGTTAAGTGCAACACGAGTTTTTCCGCAGCTTCCGGGTTGCGGAGTTTCAAGGCGATGTGCCGCCATACAGCATCCAGATCCGCCTCGAACAACGGGAGGTAGGAAAGCGTGTACCTGCGTTTCACGCCCGCCGCCGCCTGTATTTGCCGAACACGTCTTCATGGGAAAGGCGCTTGTCCGAGAGCGCCGCCTCGCGGTCGGCCTCGTCGAGTTTCATCTCGATGTCACCGGTAAGTTCGGCATAGTGTTCGAGACTGAGCACGACCATGGAGCCGTGCCCGTTTTTCGTCAGATACACGGGGTTCCCGCCTTTCACAACCTTCTCGATGGCGGGGAAATTATTGCGCAGTTGTGAAACCGGGCGGATTTGGATCATGGGTGACACTCCTTTGACATTTCAATGGCGAAATAATGTCAGAATTTTATCATCATCTCAATACTGCTTCGCGACCGCCAAATTCGGAATCGCCGGAATCGCCGGGCGTAGCCGTGTGCCGGGTTGTCGAGGCCCGTCGTCTGTGCTAGTATAAAGACAACTTGAGAGATGACGCATGTTGAACCGCGATACAATTGATCAATATGTCAAGCGGCTGGTAGACCGTTTCCAGCCCCAGAGTGTACTATTGTTCGGTTCTCAGGCAGCGGGAACGGCCACGGCAGACAGCGATGTCGATTTGCTGGTGGTCATGAACCATGACAAGACGCGCGATGTGGAGCAGGAGATCGAGATCGACCGCACGCTCCCCCGCAAGTTTCCCTTGGACATCCTTGTCCGGCGGCCCGAAGAGGTTACGCGGCGGCTCGCGTCGCATGACATGGCGCTGGTGACGATCTTTAAGACCGGAGTGTCCCTCGATGAGCGTCCGCAGCCTAACCCGCTTCGCGACGCGTTTCCGCTATCCGGGCGAGGCCGCGACTGGTGAGGACGCGAAGCTGGCCATTGCGCTGATGCGGCGGTATCGCGTCGCGCTCCGCGAATTCCTCGGCTTGTAAGAACGGTTGCCGGCGCATCCGGTCTGCTTCGGCGAGTCGTTGGTCGTTTCGGTGGCCAGCGCCAAGTCGCCGAACTTGCGGAACTGGACGAGCGTCCCCATACTGGCTATATGAACTGGTGTTAGGCTGAGCGCTATGCGGATAAATTCACGAGACGGCCTCAATGTGATCGGACTGGCTGCGGTGACGGTGGCTGTCATGTTGCTGGTGTTGGTGCTGGTGCCTGCTGTTGGCGGTTCGGCACAGAGTGCAAACCTGAGCGCTGTGGGGTGTCGCGCGCGGGACATCTACGTGGCCATCACGGGCGCCAACAGTGAACGCGAGCCGTTGGGATTGCCGCCGGTCTGGCCCTCAGAGAATCCGCCTGTCACCAACGCCAATACGGGCGAGGTCGAGTGCTTCAACTTCAGCAACAGCACGGACTATTTTAGATATCTTTACGACGAGAAGAATCTGGGTACTGACCGCTGGGATCCCTATATAGCCGGGTTTGATTACTCCAAATTGGCAGGATGCGGCGGTGTTCCTGCCTGTTCGAACGGAAAACTTACGCCGGAACACAACCTGTGGACCGTGGCGATGAACATGCGGGACGAGATGGAAGACAGCATCCCGATCCTCGTCACCCGGAACATTGACGCCTCCTCGCTGGCCGCCAAGGTGACGGAGAAGGATTTCAGCAAGTCGCTGCGGTTCGAACCGGAATGGAGGACGCCGTTTGGCGACAAAGTCTATGTGCTGATCCGTAAAGGCGGGGCAATTTTCAAGGCTCGCGCCAAGTATATGTCGTACAGCGTGGTCTATGGTAAACAGACCTTTGATGCAACGGTCGACACAAATCAGAAGTCAACCCCCAGGCAGTTGAAGTATCTGACGCCTACCCACATTGTCGTGCCCGGTGAGCAAGCTTATGTTGCCGGTGCAATCCGGGTCGCTCGGTTGACGGGTATTTCCTGCGGGCGGATCAAGCTCAAGATTGCGGCCTTGGCGCTTTCGCGATCCATACTGCCGGCGGGCGCATGCGTGGGCATCATTTATCTTCTGGTTACGGGTGTATACGGCATACGAAGATATAGTAAGCACCTGAAGCCCTGCTTGCCCGGCTACGGCATCGGTGTCGGGCTGTTCCACTATGCGTCGGTTGTCTTTTGGTTTTGTGTGCTGTTTGCGGGTTGCGACGGGGACGTGGAAGATGTGTGGCTGGCGCTGTTGCTTCTCGCTGTGCTTTCACAACTGGGAGGCATCGTGTTCGTTATCGCCTGTCAGCGGGGCGACCGCGCGGCGCGTCAGCGCGGGATCAAGTGGATGGTGGCCGCGCCGCTGATTTTGGCGGGGGCTCTCTTGCTGCTGTTTCCCTTCTGCTGCTTACCCTGATGCACGCGGAAATGAAAAGGAGTCGTGATTGGAAATTAGACAAATAACGGTTAGGGTTGACGTGGCGAATACACAGCCTCTAGCAGAAAGTCTAGAGTCAAAATACGACACCATAACCCTACAGAGAGGCACTCCATGTCATATCAAATTAAGTACGACATCAGATGGGAAACTGCCCTTAAGGAAGGGCTTGTGTGGGCATGTATTGCTTGCTTCGCAAGTTGGGTAATCTTCCTAATCCTTTGTTGTCTTAACGCGGCATGTGGTGTTGAGCTCTTATTAGTAGGATACCTTTACTATCCGGCTAAAATAATAGCAGACTATTTATGTTCACGGAGAATCCTCTCAAATGAAAACGTGATGGGTTTTCTTCTGATAGCTGTCTCAGCACCTTGGATGATCACAGGATTCATGTTCGGGGCATGCCGTGGTTTTTTCTTCAGGCCATCCTCCATGTCCGAAAAAGACGGATGTCTTAAGGCGAGTTTTTATATTGTTTTGGCGACGATTATAGGGGTGGTGCTTATTTTTCTGCTTTGATTGAGCGAATTAGCAAGGTTGTTGGACAAACGAAGGGCAGCAGAAGCAGTGCCATGACAGGACAGGGCAAATCAACGACAGGGGTCATCTTATGAATTCAAAAACCAATCCGCCCGGATCAAGGTCCCGATGTCCCGATACGATTCCGAAACCCTTCTTTCTCGTTTTCATGTTTTTGTCTGTTACTTCTGCGATCTACGGTATGGATGGGCATTCAGAAAACAGAACGTCTGGCAGACAAAAAGAAGAACCAGTCATTGCATGGAGCCCACTGACGATAGAAGCGGCTGCAACAAACCAATTCTCGTATAGTCGTATGACCAATAGTTTGGCGCTTATGGAAAAAATAATTGAGGTTCGATGTGCATTGTTTGTCATTACGAGAAACAACCCATCAGAAGCTGACAGGAAAATACTGAATACGATAGGCTTGTCCCAAGAGGGTCTTCAGCGCGAGGTTAAAAATTTGTTTCGTTCTCTTGAACGCGAAACAAACGAAGAAGACGAATTGTTGGTTGCGGAATATAACATGGTTAAAACGCAGTTAGAAAATGTACATTCAAGTGGGCATCGACCATATATGACAATCATAGAACGGATGAGCGAATCCAAGCGCCTCGAATTATTTGTTTGCGTTGCTCATTATAGGGCAATTCTATTAAGAGAATTCGAGGCGGAATGTCGGAACAGAATCGTTAAATAACAGCAAGAGCGGTTAATCAGTGGACAGGTAAAGCAGGGGTGTGTCGGGCCGGCAAACATCGAGAGAAAAAGTGACAGTGTGCGATTACGATATCTTGGAGCAAGGCAAGTCTGTTTGTCCCGATGTCCCGGTACACGCCCTTTGGCGCTCCGTGATGTTGACAGATGGATTCATCTTAGGCGTCCCTACCCCGCGTGCCCGGAGGTCACGCGCCACCTGTCCCTGCCTTTGCGTCTTTGCGCTAATCCCCCCCACTCTGGACTCTGGCATCGAGGCAAATCGGGGTTGACAAGCTTCACCGCCTCAAGCATAGTCCTTCACTGTTGATAGAAGCGGCGCATGTCATTAGGGAGCGAGCCATTGCGGCGGCTCCCGGGCCAGCCGCCCGGTCAGCGAGGGGGAAAATAAAGATGATACAGAGAACAGGGAACAACGTGCTGGGCGTTGTGGGATGTCTGTTGGCCATGGCGGCCTGTGTGCCGGTCTCGGGTCTCGCGGCTGCCGCGGACGCCGGCTATTACAATGAAGAGCATGTCTATTTGTCCCGCCCCAGCCCGGAGCGCGAGATGCATCTTGGGAGCATCGGTGTCACAGGCTTGAAGGTCCGTGTTTACAAGGGGGTGGTGATCAAGGTCGAGGAAATCACCCCCCATGCGCCGGCAGACGGCAAATTCAAGGTCGGCCAAATCATTTCGGGCATCAATGGCGAAGCCTTGAAGGGCAAGAATCCCTTTGTCGCATGCGGGAGCGCCCTGACACAGGCCGAAGCAACTGACGGATATTCTTTACAATGCCTACAGGCCTGAATTGGTAAGGCGGATGAAAGCGGAAGCCAAGTCTGATCCGGCGCTCATTGATACGATTCTCGATTTGGCGAAACTCAAGAACCCGGCTGTCGGCTGGAATACCATCGGCATGCCCGTTCCCGCTGATCGCATCTGGCTGTATATTGCAATCTTGAATATAACCAAGGCGTGCCGGTCGGACAGATCGATGTCTATCTCGAGGGCTTGAGAAAGAAGGACCTCGAGTAGGATTATCGGGCACGCAATATTACGTTTTCGTAATCTGAAAGTTTCCGAATTGTCATATCCTTCGGATATGCTCTGCGACGTTCCGTGGGAAAGGAGCGCGCCATGAAGCAGTATAAATTTTCTTTCGGCAACCGGTTTGTGGTGACACAGGTGTCGGCGGCGGGCCGGTTGAAGCTGACGATGGTGGCTATTTTGGTGACAGCAATGGGGTTGTCGTCAGCCTCTCTCCACGCAGCCCAGCCTTACCCCATCGTGGATACCGGCCAGACCATGTGCTACGACAACCGCAGCGAAATCGCGCCGCCGAAAGCGGGGCAGCCGTTCTACGGGCAGGATGCTCAGCATCGGGGCGCTCAGCCCTCGTACAAACTCGGCGCCGGCGGGTTGACCGTTCAGGACACCAACACCGGGCTGACGTGGCAGCGCAGCCCTGACACCAACGGCGACGGTGCGCTGGATCGCGGCGACAAGCTGACGTTGAAGCAGGCCGAGGCGCTGCCCGCGAAACTCAACACAGCCAGGTTCGGCGGGTTCAGCGACTGGCGCCTGCCGACGATCAAGGAGCTTTACTCGCTGATCCTGTTCAGCGGTGTGGACAGCGGCCCAGGCGCCGACCGCTACCAGATGAAACCGTTCATCAGCACAAACTCCTTCACGTTTGCCTACGGCGATGAGCGCGCGGGCGAGCGCATCATTGATTCGCAGTGGGCGACCTGCACGAAATATGTCGGCAAATCGTTCAAGGGCTACGACAAGCTCTTCGGCGTCAATTTTGCCGACGGGCGGATTAAAGGCTACGACCTGCTCATGCCGGGCGGCGGCATGGAGAAAACGTTTTTCGTCATCTGCTGCCGAGGCAACCCGCAGTACGGGAAGAACGATTTCCACGACAACGCCGACGGCACGATCACCGACCGCGCCACAGGCCTGTCATGGGCGAAGGCCGACAGCGGAAAAGGTATGAACTGGGAGGCCGCGCTCGCGTGGGTGCAGGCCAAGAACGCCGAAAAATATCTTGGCCACGCCGACTGGCGCCTGCCCAACGCCAAGGAGTTGCAAAGCATCGTGGATTACACGCGCTGCCCCGACATCACCGGCTCGCCTGCCATCGGTCCGCTTTTCCTATGCACCGCCATCACCAACGAAGTCGGCAAGACCGATTATCCCTTCTACTGGACAAGTACGACGCACGCCTCCGCCATGGCCGGCGGCAGCGCCGTGTATCTCGCCTTCGGCCGCGCGGCCGGCTGGCCGACCGGGATGCCGGGCCAACGCGGCGGCCCCGGCCGCGGCGGTCCGCCGCCAGGCGGCGCGCCGGGAGTTGACCGCCCGTCTTCCGGTTCTGCGACCTACCATTATACCGATGTCCACGGCGCCGGCGCGCAGCGCAGCGATCCGAAGACCGGCGATCCCGCTCAGTTTCCCCACGGCCGCGGGCCGCAGGGCGACGTGATCCGCATCTTCAACTTTGTCCGCCTTGTCCGCGGTGGAGGAACCCTATGAAACGCACAATCCTGCTGGCTTTCCTTGTTGTAACGTCCACCCTCGCTTACGAGCGTCTGCAAGGGCCGACCGAGCTGCTCTTCTGCGACAAGGAGAAAGCGTTCGGCGGGTATACGCTCTTCGGCGTCGGCAACCGGACTTACCTGCTCGACCTAGAGGGGCGCGTGGTCCACACGTGGCCCGTCGGCACCAATCCGCACCTGCTTGACAACGGCAACATCGTCGATGCGTCGAAGGATGACCCCAGCGGCTTCCAAGGGTTCAAGGAGGTGGACTGGGATGGCAAAACGGTGTGGGAATATACCGAGAAGCGCGAAGGCTACGCGCCGCATCACGACTGGGTGCGCATCTTCAACAAGAAGCTCAACGCGCCCACCACGCTGTATATTGCCAACAAGGCGATCACTCACGATCAGGCGATCGCCGCCGGCGCCGATCCGAAGAAAGGTCCGTATGAGGGCGGACAGATGGATGCGGTCGTCGAGGTCGACCTGCAGGGAAACGTGATCTGGGAGT
>CAZXVN010000638.1:0-3487 GCA_964643945.1 uncultured Lentisphaeraceae bacterium
CTCACGTTCTAAACCCTTCCCCCCGTTCACGCCAAGTTATAAGCAATCGCGCTTTTGGACATACGAGCCCGATGACGGCCCTTTCCCCGATCTACCCCAAATAAAGAACCCAAATTAAGACATTTGGTTCATTCCGCATAACTGTGGGTGGTTACGGTTGAGAGAGGTGGGAGCGTGCCCGTGGCATCCAGGATTTTCAGGCAGAAGTAGTTGAAGTCATGGAAGCCATAGGAACGCCGCTTGATCACCTTTATGAGATTGTTGATGCCTTCCGAGATCCCGTTGGTGATCCGGTGCGTGAAATACATGAGGATGCCGGCTGACCAGCGCGTGAGCCGCTTGGCCAGGGCAATAAACGGCAGCAGGTTGCTTTGCATGCAACGTTTCGTCCACCCCTTGAGGAACTGGGCCGCATCCTCAGCCGAACAGGATGCATAGAAGGCCTCGAAATCCTCTTTGAGAATGTAGGCCCGGCAGAGGCGACGATTGACCTTCATGATCTCGGCCAACGTCGTCTTTTGCTGGCGGCTCAAGGACTTGCGCGCCTTCAACCACAACCAGCGTGTGCCCTTGATCAGTTCGCTACCTTGGGCATTCGCCAGAAGCTGTTCGTTGCGACGAACGGCTTCAATGGCGTCGGAGAGATAATGGTAGACATGGAATTTATCGAACACCACGTCGGCGTTCTTCAGATGCCGCCTCACGCTGTTGAGGAAGGGCGCCCACAGGTCCATGCAGACCGCCTTGACGCGCTTGCAGTTCTCCTTGCCCCAGCGGCGGAAGAATCGAGAGACGCCGCGTTCCCGTCGGTGCGGGATCATGCCAATGACTTCCCGCCGATCCAAGTCATAAAAGACGGTCGCGTATTTGTGGCCCTTGCGGATGGCGATCTCATCGATCCCCAGTCGCTCAACGGGTTGATCCGGCCGGAGCGCCTCACGGCGCTCCAGCCACTTCTTGTCGATCCGGTAGACCGTGGACTTATCCAGCCCTTCGTGGAAGGCTACGTCCGTCGCCGGCATCAAGGAGCACAGCGCTGCCACATAGCGCTCGTAGCGCATGGTCTGCCGAGCCGCCGGCTCCAGCCAGTCCAGCCCTTCGACGGCAACCGCCTTGCAGGCCGGGCAGTCTACACGCGCCAAGACCACCTCCAGTTCGCATCGCCGGCCCGCCCAGGGAAAGTCGCGAATCCGTCGGCTTTCCATGTGGTCGTAGGCGATCAAGACGCCTTCCCCGCACCGGCTGCAACGATAGCCGCCTCCCGCAACGGGAGTGATGCTGATCACCATCCCACCGTCCTCCTCGATGCTGATGCCGTCGTTCATGATTTCCCAGCCTTGCAATCCCAAAACGAGTGTGCTTTGATCCCCCTGAGACATCGGGTCCTCCTGCTTGATATTGCCTGATAACAACATCTAAGCATGTCTGGATTCCGATGTCTCACTCAGTCACCGGCGATTCCGATTTCTCTCTCTTTGCGCCGAGGAGTCGGAGCGGCGGGGTCCGTGACGAACGGGCTTGAGAGGTGGGAGGCATAAGCCAGATGCCGTGCGCGTCGCGTCGGATGCAGGAGATAAAATGGACAACGGGGTCGGGCTTGGCTATCGGCTGCGTTTACCGCTCAGGTCACAAAACGCAACTGGCCAAGCGGAGTAATAATCGCGGGCAGGCGAACGGTCCGAAAGCCCTCGGCCAAGGCTCGGGCCACGACCTTTTGACTGCTCCGGCGTGCCCATTCGTAAAGGCGGGCCAAGTGACCGCCATATAACAACTGCCAGATTATCTCGGCAATCTGCATGAGCGAGTAGTAGTTTTTGGCCGCGACCGTGTCGGCGCAGAAGACATGCTCAAGCCCGACCCCGTTGTTTTTTTGGGCGTTGAAGTGATCTTCTATACAGTGCCTTTTTCTTCCCGTGGCGTTAACCAGTTGCCAGACGCGTTTCGCCGTGAGATTGCCAAAGTTGGTGATCCAGGCATAGAGCGTGGCGGCCTGGGGGGCCACATCTCCCTCCAAAATAACATGCGTGCGTTGGGACTCTCCGAATGCCAGGTCCTCGACCCAACGGAAATCGCGCCGGGTGCTTTTCGGTTTAACGCCCTCGATACAACGGAGCCGGTTGCCGGGATGAAGGGGTAGCAAGGCGAGCAGTTCGTCCCAAAGGGAGGGCTGGCGGCCTTCTTTCAGCGTCAAGCAATACTTCCAGCCCATTTCGTGGCAGGCCTGCGTAACGGGCGCACAAGCATACAAGGCATCGCCCACGAAACAAAAAGACAGGCGCGGAAAAAGAGCTTTCAAGCGGGGCATAAGCCGTTTGAACGCCTCCAGTTCGCAGTCTTCTTTGTCCGTTTGAGGATTTTGCATGTCGACCGCTTCATGCAAAAAAGGCAACGCCATGTGGTTGGGTCCGAGGATGTTCAGTTGCACCACGTACCGGAAGCGGGCGTCCGAGCCTCCACCCCCTGTGCCGTCGTCCGTAAAGCCTTTGCGGCATTTTTCATGCACCGTGCCGTCTACCAGCAGAACGTGCCAGACGCCAAAAAGCCGAAAGGGATCGAATAGCCGTCGCTTGAGTAGCAGTCGAATCATCTTGTGCGGTATTTCCGCCACCGGTTCCGGATCGGTCCGGCGGGCGTGTCGCGACGCGTTGTCACCGCAGGTGACTGTGGGCGTGCCGCCAAAACGCGGATCGTCGGCCTTTTGCCCGCACAGGTCGCCCAGATTCGCCGGCATGGCGCCGCTATTGCGCCCCAGGTCAAAGGCATTGCAGGAACCGGCTCGGGTGATAAACATCATCAACACCTGGAACCAAATGTGGGCCCCGCTGTATTTGCACAGTTCCTGTCGACGGACGTCGGGCAAGGCGTCGAACCACTTGCCCAGGCTTGGGAAAACGCCTCTTATGAACGCAACGAACGCTTCGGCGCCCTCTTCGGGATTGACGCACGGCCGCGGGAGGCGGCCGCACGGTTTGCGACATGGCCGCGGATGAGCCCCAGAGAATGGGTGGTGACGTTGCGCATTAGTTTGCGAAGCCTTTTGTACTCGCCTGCCCATGCCTGTACCTCGACCGCAAGGTCCATGGGGACGTAGACGGTGCAGGTCTTCCCCTGTTTTTTAAATGTTAATTGCCAGCCCGGCTTGGCGCACGCCGGCCGCTTGACTTTGCAGAGGGACCCTTCCACGAACGGCGTGACGAGTGCGATGTGGCTTAACGCCAGGGCACGCAGCTTGTAATGCCGATTTTTACCTGTGTTTTGCTTTTTCATATCAATAAGGTACTATACTTAGTGTTTTAGGCAACAAAAAAAACGTGTCGGAAGAATATATTTTTGTCGCAATTGCTAAAAAACGACAACCGCGCGCCGTGTCAAGCATTCGGAGTGGCTATTTTATCCCGAAATATTCGTAATTCGGAATCGCCGAGCTTTCAAGGTCAAAATCACCGGGTGATCAAGCACGGGATGGCGTGAGTAGGGATATTCACGG
>CAZXVN010000639.1:0-2904 GCA_964643945.1 uncultured Lentisphaeraceae bacterium
TGGAGTTCAGACGTGTGCTCTTCCGATCTCCCGTGACAATGCGCAGGTCCCCCCTCTTAGCCCGAACAATAACAGCGAGGAGTTGTCCTTTGCCTAGCGAATTCCTGCAAGTCGCGGAGAGACTGTTAGAAATCGAACGACGCCCGAGGTCGCCTAGGCAAATTTGGGAAGTCGGAAAGCAACAAGGCATGTTTTCAGACAAAATTGCTGTAAAAAAAACCATGCCAGACTCTGA
This sequence comes from uncultured Lentisphaeraceae bacterium, assembly GCA_964643945.1. Lineage (GTDB taxonomy): Bacteria > Verrucomicrobiota > Kiritimatiellia > RFP12 > UBA1067 > JAHFSX01. Next base: position 236 of record CAZXVN010000639.1, read on the forward strand.
AATCCAAGCTCTCCTGCCACGTACGTAACAACGGAGATGCATCAGTTTTCGTCAGAACAAGCGCTGGCCATTTTTTCTGCGCCGTTTGATGTCGAGCGATCAATCCATATATAATCCTACCCCAGATAGGCGCCCTGTTCGCGCAGCGTCTTCTGGATCTCCGCGGCCGGCACATCGCGCGGACGCACACCCGCCTTGGCTGCCAGCGCCGCAGCCACGCCTGCCGCATGCCCCGTCACCAGGCACACCGGGATCAGCCGTGCGCGGTCAATCAGGTCCGGCGCGCAGGAGATGCAGCGCCCAGCCGCAACCACGTTGTCCACGGTCTTGGGCAGCAGAGCCCCGTAAGGGATCGCGAAAGCCGGATGCTTCAACGAGTCGTCACCTGAGAACGCCACGACGTCGTCGAACGTCTTGCCGGACACCGCACCTTTCTTGTCGATGCGCGTCACGCCGTCCAGCAGCCGCGTCGCGCGCACACCGAGTTGCGAGGCGGTCTGCAACAGGAAAACCTCTTCGCAGCCCGGCGTCTTGCGCACCTTCTGCACGTAGTTCCAAGCCGACTTTCGGTGCATCATTTCGATGCGCGACAAATCGCGCACGTCCAAGCCGTTGCCCTTCGGGCCAAGGTTGTTGCACCAGCGCGTCGACTTGAGCGGTTCCAGCGAACCCAGATTCGGCTTGAAGTCTTTCGGCACTTTCGCAGGGTCAATGCGGTCAACATTTCCCAGCCGGTAAACGAAGCCGATCGCGTGCGAGATCTGCTGATAGGCCGCGCCCGCCTGATGGTACACGTCGCCGTCGCCCGTGGCATCCACCACAACCTTCGCCCGGATCGCCTTGCGGCCCTCTTTGCTTTCGAAGACCACCCCCTGCACGGCATTGCCGCTCTGGATCACGTCCACACCCCAACTGTGGAAGAACAGGTCAACCTTCGCCTCTTGGATCATGTCGTCCATCAGCACCTTGGCTGCCTCGGGATCGACCGTAGGCTGATAAACGTTGGCGTCTCGGCAAACAATCGCGCCGTCACCCATCTCCTCCAGCCTTTTCAGAAACTCTTCGCAGAGACCTCGCGTCACCAGCTTAAAATCCCCGTTCACGCGCGTGCCCGTGCCGATCACAAGCAGCACCATGCCGTCCGTGAACAGACCCCCGAGGCTGCCGTAACGTTCCACCAGCGCCACCTTCACGCCGGTCCGCGCCGCCGCCACGGCCGCGCCGAAACCCGCCGCGCCGCCGCCTACGACCACCACATCCGCCGTGTGGAAAAGCGGCAGTTCACGCGCCGGCTGCATCACCTTGCCGCCGTCCATGTAGGCCGAAGGCACGTCCTGCGTAGTCGGCTGAACCACCTTGATGTTTTTCGCAAAACCCGCACGCTCGGGATCGCCGTCCGTGGCCTCCTCTGCCCAACCGCGTCCCGCCAGCAGGCCCATGCCAGCCGCCGTACCGCCCAACCCCAATCCGCGTAACATCTCCCTGCGCGTGAACCCGTTGTCCATGGCTTCTCCTGCGGCTCATCCCGCCCACGCTATTCCCCGAACACATACACCAGCGGCAACCGCCCCGCCACCGCACGCACGCCCGGCATAAACAGACTCAGCGGTTTATCTGCTGGCGCAAAGACGAAAAGCAAGGCCACCTTGCTGTGGGCTCCCCCCGCCTTCGCAACCCATTTCCGCAGTTCCTCCCATGTCTCACACGGATACTCGCCCGGCGTAAGTTTCGGGTAGAGCCCCTTCACGTTCCAATCCTCTTCGACGATGACGAGTTTCTTTTTCAGCACGCCGTCCGCACCCTGCGTGACATGCAGCTCAAACGGTTGCGGATTACGGTCCTTCTGCTCGCGCCACGACTCCTGTGGCAGAAACGCCCGCGGAAAAAGCCCCTGTTCGGTTTTTCCGTCCAGCTTGAGCCCCCTGCCGTCCAGCATCGTGAACACGCGCGCGACATCGACCGCGCGCTTGAGCGGCATCGCATCGTCCATCCCCAACGTCACGAATGGCTCGCGCCCCTCCTCTAATTGGCTGCGCAACCAAATCAGCACCTCGGCCACCCCCGCCCGCTTCAGGACAACCCCGCCGGCACCTGTGCACGTCAGCCCCACTTCCTGGCCAGACATCGCGGCGGTCACCGTAAGCGGCAACACGCGCGGTGTGCCGTCCTTCGACGCGATCGGCCTCAACACGACTTCCAGCAACGCGCCGAAAGGCAAGGCTTCGGCCAGCGTCAGCCGCCCGTATGCCGCACCCTGCCCGATCTGGAACGGCACGTCGAACACCGTTGCCGGCTCGTTGTAAAGCGAGATCACCGACGACGGCATGTTGGTGTCTGTCAGGCAGGCGGAATGTGTGTCAGGCCCCTCCCAGAGCCCTCCCGTAAAAACCACGCCGCCCTCACCGATCATCGGCGAGGCCGTGTCTGAATCTCGGATCAACGACTGTAACGGCTGCTCCTCCGCACGCTCGATATCCAGCCGCCGCACCTTGGCCGTGACGCGCTCGCCATACGGCCAGAGCCGGAAGGGCCTGCTACCTACACCGCCGCCGCGAGACAGCCCTACGCTCTCCACCGCCCGCACAATGTCACTGGGCCACGCGACCGTTACCGCCGCAGCCTCGTATACGCGGTCGCTCAGCGGCCCGACTAAAAGCAACTCAACCGTG
>CAZXVN010000640.1:0-2999 GCA_964643945.1 uncultured Lentisphaeraceae bacterium
GGGGGAGGCGAAGCCCGGCGAAAGAACGCAGTGGGCCCTGCTTTGTGCGCGAATAAGCAAAATTTCTCTGACCTTCAGTTTGCATTGGGAGTTTGAATGCGGTGTGCGATGGATGTCTGTCTTTGCAGGCAGGAACCGGAAGCCCCCCGAATAGAGCACCCACCTCATGAATGAGGTTCCAGAGATTCTGCACTACGGCAAAGTGGGGCTTTTTTTAACGAGGCAGTAAAATTGGGCGTTCGGAATTGGGGAGACAAGAATAATGAAGCTCGCAGGAAAGATAGTTTTGGGGACGTTGATCGCATGGGTGTCGGTTGCGGCTGAACTGCCGGACGTAACGGAAGAGGCGGTCTCCGCGTTGGGCACCACATCAGGCGTACCGCAAAAGAACGGCCTTGTTTTCATTGAAGGGCGTTACATCCCTCCGCCGTACACGGTGACGCGGAAGGGAAACGGCATTTTCATCAATCGGATCCAGATTGAACAGCCAGTGTCATGGGCATATTTCGCTGCGCCGGACACGGTGTCGGAGCCTGCGGCAACGAACGAACCGGCTGTAACGGCCGAACCGGCGGCAGCGGCCGAGCCTGCGGCAGCGGCCGAACCGGCGGCAGCGGCCGAGCCGGCGGCAGCGGCCGAACCGGCTGTAACGGCCGAACCGGCGGCAGCGGCCGAGCCCGCGGCAACGGCCGAGCCTGCGGCAACGGCCGAACCGGCGGCAACGGTGGCACCCGCGCTGACACCCGAGGAACTCAAACGCCAGAAAGAGATGCTGGTGGTGAAACTGGAGCGGCTGCGCAAGGGGTATGAGCAGGCGCTGGCCAAGGGCGAATTCTTTTTCTTCGGTGTTCAGCATAGCCGCTTGAATGGCAATGCCGGCGCGGCGCGTGTGTTGATCGGTGTTCTGCCGAAGGCGTTGAGGAATGCGCAGTCGCTTCAGGATCTCATACAACGGCTCAATGAGGGCGGGGTACGTTTCAACGATACGGGTGTTTGTGCGGCGCTGTACAAGAATAAGAGCGTCTTCCCGCTTCTCGAACAGCGGTTGGCAAAGATCGAAGAGGCTGAGGCGTTTGAAGCGAAAAAACGTAAAGAAGCGACGATCTGGTAGTGTGCGGGGAGAAGGCGGGTATCCTTCGGTCTTGCCTGTGACAGGTGGCGGCTCTTCGTACGGATGCAGGCAATGAGGGCTTTATGGTGCGCGTCAAACGTCATGTGGACAGGCAGGCTTTCGAGACTGTGACGGCCGTATTGGCGGAGATCCGGTCGCCGGTTGAAATACGTTTGTTTCTTAAGGAACTCCTGACGCCGGGTGAGGTGCGTGACATCACGCTGCGCTGGAATCTGCTGGAACTTTTGGCCGACGGGATGCCGCAGCGCCAGATTGCCGAAGAACTGAAAATCAGCCTTTGCAAGATCACGCGCGGCTCGAAAATATTGAAGCAAAAGGGTGCGGTGACCGCGCGGGTGCTCAAGGCTCGGTCCAAGAAGAAGGACACTGGAAAAGGAGAAACGAGGTAGGGGATGAGGGTTGTCGCGAGTCAGATCCAGACACAAATGGCGAGCGCCTCGTGGATCCGAAAGATGTTCGAGAAAGGCATGGAGCTGAAGAAGCAGTTCGGGGTTGAGAACGTTTACGATTTCAGTCTGGGCAACCCCGACATTCCACCTCCGTTGCGCGCCCGAGAGATTTTATTGTCACTGGCAGACAGCGCGGTGCAACCGCTGGGCCTGGGATATTGTCCGAATGCGGGCCTGCCGGCTTTCCGCGAGGCGTTGGCGTCTTTCTTGTCTGGGCAGCAGCAAGTGCGTGTCAAGGCTGGGCAGGTGGTGGTTACCTGTGGTGCGGCAGGGGCGTTGACTTCCTTCTTCCGTGCCGTATTGGAGCCGGGTGACGAGGTGGTGTGTCCCGCGCCCTATTTTGTTGAGTACGGCGCATATTGCGGGCACTTCGGCGGCGTGCTCAAGCCGGTGCCGGCGCGGCCGCCCGATTTTCAGCCGGACCTGGAAGCGATGGAAGCGGCGGTGACCGATCGGACGCGTGTGCTCCTCGTCAACTCGCCGAACAACCCGACGGGTTGCATCTACAGTCAACCGACCCTTGTGCGGTTGGGCGAGCTGGTAGATCGTGTGAACGCGAAACGCGAGCGGGCGCTGTTTCTGGTGAGCGACGAACCCTACCGGTTTCTTGCCTACGACGGCGCGGTTGTTCCGCCGATCCTGCCTCTTTCGCCTTTTACGCTGGTTGTAGGTTCATTCTCCAAGAGCCTGTCGCTGGCGGGTGAACGTATCGGCTATATCGCGGCGAATCCCGCGATGCCCGATGTGGAATTGCTGATGAGTGCGGTGACCATGACTAACCGCACATTGGGGTTTGTGAATGCGCCGGTGCTCGGTCAGCGGCTGGCGATGGCGCTGCTGAATGACGGCGTGGACCTCTCGGTGTATGACCGACGCCGGCGGGTGATGGCTCAGGTGTTGACGGACGCAGGCATCCGTTTTGCGATGCCGCAAGGTGCGTTCTATTTCTTTCCTGAGGCACCGGGTGGTGACGATCAGGCGTTCGTGCAGGCCTTGTTGGTTCAGAATGTACTTGCCGTGCCGGGCGCAGGCTTTGGCTTTCCCGGACATTTCCGGTTAAGTTTCAGCGTGGATGCGGCGGTGCTCGCGAAGTCGGCAAAGGAATTCAAGGCGGCGGTGTGAGCGAGTCAGTAACAGGCAATGGGCAATAGGCGGTGGTGATGGAAACTGGAAACTGGAAACGGGGCGTGACGATGCTCGGACTGTCGCTGCTGGCGGGTGTCGGGGCGGAGGCGGTGGAGTTCACCCGGCCGGGCGAGTGGCGATTGGTCAACACGAACGCGGTCAGCGCTTGGAACGCGGCCCAGCAAAAACAGGCATCTGCCACGTACAAGGTGTGGCCGGGTGTGGTGGCCGATACGCAGAAGCGCGAAGTCCGGGTGCTCGCCGAGGCGGCGGGTCATCGGGAAGGTGTCACG